>NZ_JBGFFF010000035.1:0-33814 GCF_056175785.1 Acidovorax sp. LjRoot204 | reverse complement strand
GCACGGTAGCGATAGCTGCCGTCAGCGTCGTCTTGCCATGGTCCACGTGACCGATCGTGCCCACGTTCACGTGGGGCTTGGTGCGTTCAAACTTACCTTTTGCCATTTCAATTCTCCAAAGAGCAATCCCTGTGTAGTGGTTTTACGTCTGCATCTGGTTGCTGATTCACTCCGCACAGGGAACAGAGTGGCACCGGATCGCAGACAAAACAAAGCCCGGACCACGAGGGCCCGGGCGAAGTGCTTACTTACTTGGCGCGCGCTGCCATGATGGCTTCAGACACGTTGCGAGGTGCTTCGCTGTAGTGCTTGAATTCCATCGTGTAGGTGGCACGGCCTTGCGACATGGAGCGCAGGGTCGTGGAGTAGCCGAACATTTCGGACAGGGGTACTTCGGCCTTGATGGCCTTACCGCCACCGACCATGTCGTCCATGCCCTGCACCATGCCGCGACGGCTGGACAGGTCGCCCATCACGTTACCGGCGTAGTCTTCAGGCGTTTCCACTTCCACGGCCATCATGGGTTCCAGAATGACCGGACCGGCCTTCTTACAACCTTCCTTGAAGCCGAAGATGGCAGCCATCTTGAACGCCAGTTCGTTCGAGTCCACATCGTGGTACGAACCGAAGTGCAGCGTGACCTTGACGTCSACGACGGGGTACCCAGCCAGCACGCCTTGCGTCACAGCTTCGTTGATACCCTTTTCCACGGCCGGGATGAATTCGCGAGGCACCACACCGCCCTTGATCGCGTCCACGAACTCGATGCCCTTGCCGGCTTCGTTGGGTTCGATCTTGAGCACGACGTGGCCGTATTGACCCTTACCACCGGACTGGCGCACGAACTTGCCTTCGGCTTCTTCCACCGTCTTGCGGATGGTTTCGCGGTAAGCCACTTGGGGCTTGCCCACGTTGGCTTCCACACCGAATTCGCGCTTCATGCGGTCCACGATGATTTCGAGGTGCAGCTCGCCCATGCCGCCAATGATGGTCTGGCCGGATTCTTCGTCGGTCTGCACGCGGAACGATGGATCTTCAGCGGCCAGGCGAGACAGGGCGATACCCATCTTTTCCTGGTCGGCCTTGGACTTGGGTTCCACAGCCTGACGGATCACAGGCTCAGGGAACACCATGCGCTCCAGCGTCACCACGGCGGCTGGATCGCACAGGGTTTCACCGGTCGTCACGTCCTTCAGACCCACGCAGGCAGCGATGTCACCGGCGCGGATTTCGTCCACTTCCTGGCGCTCGTTGGCGTGCATCTGCACGATACGGCCGATACGTTCCTTCTTGCCACGCACGGGGTTGTACACGGTGTCGCCCTTGGAGAGCACGCCGGAGTACACACGCACGAACGTCAGCTGACCCACGAACGGGTCGGTCATCAGCTTGAATGCCAGGGCGGAGAACTTCTCGTTGTCGTCCGCCTTGCGGGTGACTTCCTTGTCGTCTTCGTCGAAGCCAGGCACTGGAGGCACGTCCAGCGGCGAAGGCATGAGTTCGATCACGGCGTCCAGCATGCGCTGCACACCCTTGTTCTTGAACGCAGTGCCGCACAGCATGGGCTGGATTTCACCAGCGATGGTGCGAGTACGCAGGCCTTGGGTGATCTCTTCTTCCGACAGATCGCCCTCTTCCAGGTACTTGTTCATCAGGTCTTCAGAGGCTTCAGCAGCGGCTTCGACCATCTTCTCGCGCCATTCAGTGGCAGTTGCCACCAGATCGGCCGGGATTTCTTCGAAGTTGAACTTCATGCCCTGGGAGGCTTCGTCCCAGATGATGGCCTTCATCTTGCGCAGGTCGACCACGCCCTTGAAGTTTTCTTCAGCTCCGATCGGGATCACGATTGGCACAGGGTTGGCCTTCAGGCGCAGCTTCATCTGGTCCACAACCTTGAAGAAGTTGGCACCGGTGCGGTCCATCTTGTTCACAAAGGCCAGACGTGGCACCTTGTACTTGTTGGCCTGGCGCCAGACGGTTTCCGACTGGGGCTGCACGCCACCCACGGCGCAGTACACCATGCAGGCACCGTCCAGCACGCGCATGGACCGCTCCACTTCAATSGTGAAGTCCACGTGRCCGGGGGTGTCGATGATGTTGATGCGGTGCTCTGGGAAGGACATGTCCATGCCCTTCCAGAAGCAGGTSGTSGCAGCCGAGGTGATCGTGATGCCACGCTCTTGCTCTTGCTCCATCCAGTCCATGGTGGCCGCGCCGTCGTGCACTTCACCAATCTTGTGGTTCACGCCGGTGTAGAAMAGRATRCGCTCGGTCGTSGTGGTCTTGCCRGCGTCRATGTGSGCSGAGATRCCGATRTTGCGGTARCGCTCGAKGGGGGTCTTGCGAGCCATGGTGGATCCTTGGATGGGTCGTGTTATTCGGGGGGCGGGCCCAGCATTCTGGCGCTGCAACCCGTCAATTTTGTGACTGCCTGAAATCGACACAAGGCTGCAGGCAAAACGCCAGCAGCCTTGGGCCTATATCAGGGCAAATCCGCGTTTTAGAAGCGGAAGTGGCTGAATGCCTTGTTGGCTTCGGCCATACGGTGCACYTCGTCRCGCTTCTTCATGGCGCCGCCACGGCCTTCGGTGGCTTCCAGCAGTTCGTTGGCCAGGCGTTGGGCCATCGACTTTTCACCGCGCTTACGGGCGGCTTCCTTGATCCAGCGCATGGACAGGGCCAGACGACGGACAGGGCGCACTTCCACGGGCACCTGGTAGTTGGCACCGCCCACGCGGCGGGACTTCACTTCCACCATGGGCTTCACGTTGTTGATGGCAACGGTGAAGGCTTCCAGAGGGTCCTTATCGGGGTGCTTCTTCTCGATCAGTTCCAGGGCGCCATAAATGATGCGCTCTGCAACTGCCTTCTTGCCGCCTTCCATGATCACGTTCATGAATTTGGACAGCTCTACATTGCCGAACTTGKGATCCGGCAGGATTTCACGTTTGGGGACTTCGCGACGACGTGGCATTTTTTACCTCTATCTTTGCTTCAGTTGGCATCTTTTCAGACACCGCGAGAGCCAATCTCTGGACTCCCACTTACTCGACCCGCGCAGAACACCTGCGTTTGGGGTCACTACGCTGCACCTCCGCGCCACGCGGAAAAACAGCACCGAAAATTCTTCAGACCGAAAGGGCCAGGGCTTACTTGGCCTTTGGCTTCTTCGCGCCGTACTTGGAGCGGGCTTGCTTGCGGTCTTTCACGCCTTGCAAGTCCAGCGAGCCACGCACGATGTGGTAACGCACACCGGGCAAGTCCTTCACACGACCGCCGCGAACCAGCACCACGCTGTGTTCCTGCAGGTTGTGGCCTTCACCGCCGATGTAGGAGATCACCTCAAAACCGTTGGTCAGGCGCACCTTGGCGACCTTACGCAGAGCGGAGTTAGGCTTCTTAGGCGTCGTGGTGTACACACGGGTGCACACGCCACGGCGCTGTGGAGAGTTTTCCATCGCAGGGCTCTTGGACTTGGTCTTTTCGACCTCGCGCCCCTGACGGACCAGTTGATTAATGGTTGGCATGAAATACGTCCCTAAACGTGAATTTGCTTCGTGAAAGCGAAAACGTGAATCCCTTCGGAAATTCCGAAAAGCCTTCTAATGTAGCAGGGTGCCCCCTGAAAGGCAAGCCCACTGCGGCTTGCAGCAGTTTCTGGCACCTGCAGCCATCCCGGTGATCTGACAGGAACTGGCCGCAAAAGGAGCGAAAAACAGGTCCGGCATATGCCGGACCTGCGCAGCCAGCTATGGTTTCAGAAGTGGCTCGCTACCTTCTGCGACGCAGGGTCACTTGATCCAGAGSCGGATGGCRTCCCAGGCRCGGCCGAGGATGCCGGCCTGCTCCACGGCCTCCAGCGCCACCAGGGGCACTTCGCCGATGGACTGGTCGCCCAGCATGACCTTGAGGGTGCCGATGGCCTGGCCCTTGGTGTAGGGCGCCACGAGCGGATCGGGGCGGGCGATCTGGGTGGTGATCTTGCCGGCGCTGCCGGACGGCACCGCCACCACGATGGCTTCTTCGCGGCCGATCTTCAGCACACTGTCCTTGCCCTTCCAGACGGCAGGGGTTGCCACGGGCTTGCCGGCGTCAAACAACTTGACCGCCTCGAACGCGGTGTAGCCCCAGTTCAGSAGCTTCTGGCTTTCGTTCGCGCGCGCGTTTTCGCTTGCGGCACCCAGCACGATGGACAGCAGACGGCGCTGGCCCACGCCTGGGAATTCACGCTTGGACGTGGCCACCAGGCAGTAGCCCGCCGCAGCGGTGTGGCCGGTCTTGAGGCCATCGACCGTGGGATCGCGGAACAGCAGCGAATTGCGGTTGCTGCCGTTCGATGCCGGAGTACCCGGGTAGCTGTACTGCTTGGTGGAGTAATAGTGCATGTACTCCGGGAAGTCCTTCATCAGCCGCATGGCCAGCACGGAGAGGTCGCGCGCCGTGGTGGTGTGGCCGGGCTCGGTCAGGCCTTCGGGGTTCTTGTAGCTCGTGCCCTTCATGCCCAGCGCCTGCGCCTGGTCGTTCATGAGCTTGACGAAGTTCTCGGCCGTGCCGCCCACGCCTTCGGCCAGGGCCATGGTGGCGTCGTTGCCGGACTGCACGATCATGCCCTTGATGAGGTCTTCGACCGGCACCTGCATCTTGGGGTCGATGAACATGCGCGAGCCGGGCATCTTCCAGGCGCGCACGCTCACGGGCAGCTTCTGGTCCAGCGCGATCTTCTTGGAGCGCAGGGCGTCGAACACCAGGTAGCCCGTCATGAGCTTGGTGAGCGAGGCCTGCTCCACCGGCGCGTCGATGTCCTTGGCGGCCAGCACCTGGTTGGCGGTGACATCCACCAGCAGGTAGGTGCGCGCGGCGATTTCGGGGGGCTGGGGCGCCTGGGCCAGGGCGCCAAAGGCAGCCGGGGCCACCGCAGCAAAGACGGCCAGGGATCGCAACGCAGACAGGATTCGTTTCATGGGGCAGGAGGGGGCTGGAGAGGCTCGAAAAAAGGGTGGGAGAGACGGCGGGAGAGGGAGGACGGCAGACGGCCGGAGCCGGTCCGGGCGGCGCCCCTCAGGCGCCCGATTGCAGGTGGCGGACCACCAGGTTCTTCAGAAGCGGCAATTGTCCGTGAAAGAAATGCCCCCCCGCGGGGACGACTGTGACAGGCAGTATCTGGGGCCGGGCCCAGTCCATCACGGCGGACAGCGGCACGGTGTCGTCCTGCTCGCCGTGCACGACCAGCGTGCGCAGGTGGGCGTCGGGCGGCACCGGGGCCACCGTGAAGCGGCTGGCGGCCGTGCCGACCAGCACGGCCTTCTGCACGCGCTGCGTGGGCCACAGTGCCTCCAGCGCATGGCTGGTGACAAACGCACCGAAAGAAAACCCCGCCAGCGCCAGGGGTTGCCCCTTGGCGGCGGGAGCCACCTGCTCCACCACCGCCAGCAGGTCCTGCAACTCGCCCCGGCCTTCGTCGTACACGCCGGCCGTGGCGCCCACGCCGCGGAAGTTGAAGCGCACCGCCGTCCAGCCACACTGCACAAACGCGCGCGCCAGGGTCTGCACCACCTTGTTGTCCATGGTGCCGCCAAACAGCGGATGCGGGTGGGCGATGATGGCGACGCCACGGGGCGCCGCGCCATCGGCCAGGGTGGCGCTGTCGCGCACGGCCTCGATGGCGCCTGCGGGGCCGGACAGGGTCAGGCGTTCGGTCTGGGCATTCACGGATTTGCTACTCAATCAATAGCAGCAGGGGCATGATCCACTAGCGCCTGCTGCCAAAATCGTTCCAAGACAGGGATGGAGCCGCGCTCAGCGGCCAAGTTCCGCTGGCGTGACCAGACGCTCCACCACCTGGCCGTTCTTGAGGTGCGATTCGACGATTTCGTCGATGTCCGCCGCATCCACATAGGTGTACCAGGTGCCCTCGGGGTAGACCACCGCCACGGGGCCACCCGCGCAACGGTCCAGGCAACCGGCCTTGTTCACACGCACCTTGCCGGCACCCGCCAGCCCGGCGGCCTTGACCTGGGCCTTGCAGCGGTCAAAACCCGCCTGTGCGTTGTGGTGCGCGCAGCTGTCTTCCCCGTTGGTGCGCTCGTTGAGGCAGAAGAAGATGTGGCGCTGGTAATAACCGGGCGCTGCGGCCGGTGCGGAAGGGGTGTCGCTCATCCCTGCATTTTAAGGACCCCTGCCTCTCCCAGCGGGCGAGGCCACGCCCCAAGCCCCTGCCCGGCCACACAGAAAGCCGGAGGCCATCGCCCTGCGACTCAGGCCCCGCCCTCCCGCCGGGACACCCGAAACACCACATACAGCAGCGTCAGGTAGGGCCACAGCCAGCCCAGCCACTGGCCCAGGCCATAAAAGCGGATGAAACGGCCCTGCTCCCAGATCTGCAGCGTCTGGGCAAAGTAGGCACTGGTGGGCGCCTGGTTCAGCAGTGCCAGATGCCAGGTGAGCGCCAGCAGCAGCACGGCAGCGCAGGCACGGCGTGGCAGGGCCAGCATCAGCAGGGCCAACGCCAGCGCCGCCCACACGCCCACGCGCACGGGCAGGTCCATCCACTCCCAGGCGTGCACGGGGCCCCAGCTGAGTGCGGCGGACAGCGCGGTCAGCACAATGCCCACCCCCACCACCGCCAGCGCAAACAGGGCGCGCCGCCCCATCTGGCGGATCACGCAATACCCCAGCAGGCAGGGGATGAGCAGCCCCAGGGCGACGCACAGCAGCTCGCCGCTGGGTGACAGCGGGTCCAGCTCGGTCTCGCGCAGGGGCAGCCACTCCAGGAACGGCGTATCGGCCAGCAGATCGATGAGCGCGGCCTCCAGCCGTTCCAGCACCTGGCCCAGGCCAAAGGGCACCGCGGCCGGAAACAGCAGCGCCAGCGGCCACAGCGCCAGCAGCACCATGCCGCCCGAAGCGTCGGACACAAACCAGCGCGCCCGGAAGTCGCTCCAGCGGTCCAGCGCCCCCAGGCGCTCCAGCAGCGCGGCGCTCAGCGCACCGGCCAGCGTGCCCAGCGCGTTGAGCGCCAGGTCCAGGTTGGAGGGCACGCGCCGGGGCAGGTAGATCTGCAGAAATTCCATGCACAGCGACAGCAGCGTGCCCACCAGCGTGGCCAGCGCCATCGCCCACAGCACACGCCGCCAGCCCGATCGCAACAGGCCCAGCACCAGCAAAAAGCCCAGGGGCGCGTAACCCACGAGGTTGGTGACCACGTCAAACCCCGTCCAGTACGGCGGGGGCAACCGGGCCAGCAGGAAGACCAGGGGATCGATGCCCTGCTCGCGCCACCCGTCAAACGGGAACAGGCTGGCAAAAACGATCAGCGCCGTATACGTCAGCGCGAGCGGCCAGGCAGAGGTTTTGTGCATGCGCCCTCTGCGTCTCCGTCAGAAGGGTTTGACAACCACCAGCACCACGGCCACCAGCAGCAGCAGCACCGGCGCTTCGTTGAACCAGCGGAACCACACATGGCTGCGGCGGCTGGTGCCGTCGGCCAGCTTGCGCAGCAGCACGCTACACGCATGGTGGTAGCCGATGACCAGCACCACCACGGCCAGCTTGGCGTGCATCCAGCCATTGCCGGGGCCCCGGCCGATGCCGTAGCCCAGCCACAGCCACAGTCCCAGCGCAATGGCGGGCACGGCCAGCAGGGTGGTGAAGCGCATCAGCTTGCGTGCCATSAGCAGCAGGCGGTCGCGCTCGGCGGCCGAGCCGGGCGCCACCATCGCCAGGTTGACGAAGATSCGCGGCAGGTAGAACAGGCCCGCAAACCAGCTGGCCACGAAAACGATGTGAAAGGCTTTGACCCAGAGCATGGGGGCAGTTTACGGGCCTACGCCACTCCGACGGGACAACACCAAAAAAAAGCCCGGCAGATCCGCCGGGCCGGGAAAGCCTGTGCCGCATCGCTGCAGCCCAGGTCCCGCTCAGGGAGGAAAAGCGGGGGGCGGCAAGCCGCCCGGCACCAATCTAGCACTGGGCATGGGCGGTTACAAGCGGCTTTTCCACAGAGCGCCAACCACCGCCACCGACCCCTGCCAGTGCCACCGTGGATCCGGCTTTGCCGGTCCAGGGGTGGCGTCCCCCCAGGGGGAAGGCGCGCAGCGCCACAGGGGGGCTTCATAATCTGATGATGCACCTCCAAAGCCCTGCCCCCTTCCCCCAGAACCGCCCCCGCCGCCTGCGCCGCGATGCCTTCACCCGCCGCCTGGTGCGCGAGAACGTGGTCACCGCCGACGACCTGATCTACCCCGTGTTCGTGCACGAGGGCACGAACCGCAGCGAGGCCGTGACCTCCATGCCCGGCGTGGACCGCCTGAGCCTGGACCTGCTGCTGCCCGTGGCCGCGGACTGCGTGAAGCTGGGCATCCCGGTGCTGGCGCTGTTCCCGGCGATTGACCCGTCGCTCAAGACACCGGATGGCAAGGAAGCCCTGAACCCCGACGGCCTGATCCCGCGCGTGGTGCGGGCGCTGAAGAAGGAGTTTCCCGACCTGGGCGTSATGACCGACGTGGCGCTSGACCCCTACACCAGCCACGGSCAGGACGGCSTGCTSGACGASACCGGCTACATCMTCAACGACGAGACGGTGGAGATCCTCACTGGCCAGGCGCTCACGCATGCCGAGGCGGGCGTGGACATCGTCGCCCCCAGCGACATGATGGACGGCCGCATTGGCGCGATCCGCGAGGCGCTGGAGGTGCAGGGCCACATCCACACCCGCATCATGGCCTACAGCGCCAAATACGCCAGCGCCTTCTACGGCCCCTTCCGCGACGCGGTGGGCACGCGCGGCGCCCTGGGCAAGGCCGACAAGAACGTGTACCAGATGGACCCCGGCAACAGCGACGAGGCCCTGCGCGAAGTGGCCATCGACATCGCCGAAGGCGCCGACATGGTGATGGTGAAACCCGGCATGCCCTACCTGGACATCGTGCGCCGCGTGAAGGACGAGTTCCACGTGCCCACCTTTGCCTACCAGGTGAGCGGCGAGTACGCCATGATCAAGGCCGCTGCCGCCAACGGCTGGCTGGACCACGACGCCGTGATGATGGAAAGCCTGCTGGCCTTCAAGCGCGCAGGCGCCGACGGCGTGCTGACCTACTTTGCGCGCGACGTGGCACGCAAGCTACAAAAATAATAGCTGTCAGCGCATATTCCACTAGCGCTACCGGCGCTTTTGATTGAAACCACGGTGTCCATGCGCATCTTTCACATCCACAGCAGCGGCGTGCAGGAGCTGACAGCCCTGCCCGCCCAGATGCCGGCGCAGGGTTTCCTCTGGATCGCCTGCGCCCGTCCGGCCTTTCAGGCGCGGCTCGCCGAGATCCAGGGCCGCCTGCAGGCGCTGATCGGGCTGCAGCTGGTSGACCTGCATGTGKCCGACCTGCTCAACGCGCAGTTGCCCTCGCACTACGACTACACCTCGCAGTACGACCTGCTGGTGTTCCGCCGCCTGGCCACGGTGCAGGGCGATGCTGCGCAGGCCGGGCAGCCCGGGCCTGCTGCTCCCGCCACACCGGCCGTTGCCGCCGAGCCCGACAACAACCCCAACGCCCCGGTCAAGCGCAGCGGCCCGCCCGTGCTGCGGCGCATCGACACCAGTCCCGTGGGGTTTGCGGTGTTCGACCAGCTGCTGCTGACCGTGCACCCCACCGACTGCGCGGTGCGCGATGCCTACGCGACGCGGCTGCTGGCGGCCACCCCGGCCAATGGCAATAGCAATGGCACCAACGCCACCGCCAGCCATGCTGCCGCCCACGGCAACGCCCACGCGGGCCCCGGCATGGGCGAAGGCCGCAGCAGCCCCATCTCGGGCTCGCGCCTGCCCACCAGCCCGGCCGACCTGATGCTGCGCGTGGTCAACCAGATGGTGGACGGCTACCTGGACCTGCGCCGCGAGCTCACCCGCCAGCTGGACCACTGGCAGACCGAGCTGCTCAAACCCCGCGCGCGGTACGTGAACTGGACCTCGCTGCTCGAAGCGCGCCTGTCGCTGCACATGCTCGACGAGATCTGCGAAGACCAGCGCACCGCCGTGCAGGACTGGATCGACGCGCTGGAAACCTGGGCCCTGCCCGACACCCCGGCGGGCCTGCGCGAGCTCGACCTGCTCAAGGTGCGCAGCCGCGACGTGCTGGAGCACATCGAACGCGTGGTGCACCACGTGCGGCGCCTGGAGCAGAGCACAGAAACCGCCGTGCAGATGCACTTTTCGGTGCAGAGCAACCGCACCAACGACATCATGCGCACCCTCACGGCGCTCACGGCCGTGTTTTTGCCGCTGAACCTGATCGCGGGCATTTTCGGMATGAACTTCGAGTTCATTCCGCTGGTGCACAAGGCCGAYGGCTTCTGGTGGGCCATGGGGTCGATGGTGTTCATCGCGGTGTCGCTGGTGCTGCTGTTCTGGCGCAAGCGTTATCTGGCGAGGACGCGGTGACATCCCCCTGAGCGGCTGGGTCAGCGCCCGTATCGCTGAGCGTCAGCCAGACCGAGGAGCGCGCGCTCCAGTGCGTTATGGCCGGGCCACCCCAAACAACCCTGCCGCGTTGTCCCACGCCACCTTGCGCGCCACATCGGCGGGCAGGCCGCCCAGCCACTGGCGGTAGCCCTGCATCAGGCTTTCGTAGTGCTGCCAGCGCTGGTTGACCCAGGTGTCCGAGCCGATCACGAAGCGCGTGGGGTACTTGAGCAGCAGCGCGCGCCAGGCGGGGCACAGCTGGATGTCGTCGCAGACCAGGCCGGGGCGGTACGAGAGTTCGCCTACCAGGCCAGGGTAGCGGGCCATCAACGCGTCCACCCGCTCCACAGGCGCGCCGCCAATGCCGGTGTGGGCCCAGATCAGCCGGGCCTTCTGGCCTTGGGACGGGGTGTGGGCCATCAGCAGGTCGATGGCGGTGTCGTCCACATGGGCCAGCACCACCAAGTCCCGCTGTTCGGCCAGGGCCATGAGCTTTTTGGCCACGGGGCCGTTGGCRTTGGCGCTGTCGTACAGGTGGAATTCGCCCAGGCCCCGGTACGGGCCGGCCGGCGTGCCCCGGGCCAGTTCGGTCTGCACCATGTCGTAGATGGTGTCGTCGGCAAACCAGCCGGTGTAGTCGGCGCGGTTGCGGTACAGCCGCACAAACGGCACCACAGCCACACCGGCCTCACGGGTCTGCGGCAGGCCCGCCAGGGTGAGCGACCCGGCATTGGGCCGCGAGTTGGCCACGATGGCGCGCACGCCGCTGGCCTTCATGCGCGCCAGCACATCGGCGGGTGGGTGCGGGCCTGAGCGGCCGTCCCACGCTTCTTCGTTGTAGTGCAGGTGGGCGTCAAACAGGGGGCCGGTGTAGTCGGCCGCGTGGGTGGTGGCGCATAGCGCTATCAAACCCATAGCTGCCAGCGCATGACGGACTGGCGCTTGGGACCAAAAAAGCCTGAAATCCGCCATGTCCCCCTCCGTTGGTCGTTCGCTACCGTGTCGCCGTCTCTGTCACTGGGGCGGTCTCAGCCCAGGTGCTTGGCAAAGAAGGCCAAGGTGCGCTCGCGCGCCGTGTTGGCGGCGGCCTCGTCATAGCTGCCACGCTGGTCGCAGTTGAAGCCGTGGTCGGCGGCGTACACATGCACTTCGACCTCTGGGTGGGCCTTGCCGAAGGCCTGCACGCTGTCGAGCGGAATCCAGTGGTCACGCTCGCCAAAGTGGGCCAGCACCGGCACCTTGGGGGTGCGGGCCACTTCTTCCGGCGTGGTCACGCCACCGCCGTAGTACGGCACGGCGGCCGACAGGCCCTGCAGCAGGCAGGCTGAGCGCCAGGTCAGCAGGCCGCCCCAGCAGTAGCCCACGATGCCCACCTTGCCGCCGCTTTGCTGCGCGGCGTAGTCGATGGCGGCCTGGATGTCGGGCAGCACGCCCGGGGCAGGCAGGGCCTCGACCGCGGCCTTCAGGCCCATGCCGGCCTGCATGTCGTCACCGGTGTAGCCCAGCTCCACCCCTTGCTTGACGCGGTGAAAGGTGGATGGCGCCACGGCCAGGTAGCCGCTGGCTGCGTAGCGGTCGGCCACCGAACGGATGTGCGAGTTCACGCCAAAAATTTCTTGCAGCACCACCACAGCGCCACGGGGCGTGCCCTCGGGCCTGGCGACCCAGGCGGGGGCCACAAAACCGTCACTCGACGTCAGATCGACAAACTGTCCCATGCTGAATGCTCCTTGGATTTGGTACGTATGGTGCGCAGAGGGTCCGCGCTATGGGTGCGGGCGCTGCGCGGCGGGGGGCAGAACCTGTTCCAATGCGCCATTCTTGCAGGAGACCCCACCCCATGGAGAAGATCGCACTAATCACTGGCGCCAGCCGGGGCATTGGCGCCGCCACCGCACGGCTGGCCGCAAAACATGGCTGGGCTGTGGCCGTCAACTACCTCGCCAACGAGGCCGCCGCGCAGAGCGTGGTCGATGACATTCGGGCAAACGGCGGCACCGCCATCACCGTGCAGGCCGATGTGGCGAACGAGGCCGACATCCTGGCCATGTTCCAGGCGGTGGACACGCAGCTGGGCCGCATCAGCGCCCTGGTCAACAACGCCGGCGTGGTGGACGTGACCGCCCGGGTGGACGCAATGAGCACCGAACGCCTGCGCCGCATGTTCGACACCAACGTGATCGGCAGCATCGTCTGCGCCCGCGAGGCCGTGCGGCGCATGAGCACGCGCCACGGCGGCAGCGGCGGTGCCATCGTCAATGTGTCCAGCGCCGCCTCGCGACTGGGCTCGGCCCACCAGTATGTGGACTACGCGGCCGCCAAGGGCGCSATCGACACCTTCACCATCGGCCTGGCGCGCGAAGTGGCGGCCGAGGGCATCCGCGTGAACGCCGTGCGCCCGGGCCTGATCGAGACCGACATCCACGCCAGCGGCGGGCTGCCCGACCGCGTGCGCGACCTCTCGCACCAGGTGCCCATGCAGCGCGGCGGCACGGCCGACGAGGTGGCCGAGGCCATCGTCTGGCTGATGTCCCCTGCAGCGAGCTACACCACCGCCACCTTGATGGATGTGTCGGGCGGGCGCTAGGAGAGAAGGCCCGGAGCCACCCGTGGCAGGCACGCTGCAATGCAGCATGCTTGGCCGCCAAACGGCGCAGAAAACACCGCATACTCGCGCACAGCCCGGGCTGCGCCACCCTCATCCGCCGTTGGCCTGAGCCCCCCGAAGAACCACCCTGCCCACTTGCCCTTGGGAGCGCCCTGATGGACCTCAAACCCCTGATCACCCTGCTGGCCATCGTGAACCCGCTGGCCATCGTGCCGTTCTTCATCCACTACACGCAGGGCTTCTCGTACCCGCAGCGGCGCCGCACCATCCAGGTGGCCAGCTTCAGCGTGTTCTGCGTAATTGCAGCCTGTGCGCTGCTGGGCCTGCAGATCCTCGACTTCTTCAACATCTCGCTGCAGAGCTTCCAGGTGGGCGGYGGCATGCTGCTGCTCATCAGCGCGATGAACATGCTCAACGCCCAGCCCGCCGAGGCCAAGCCCAGCACCAACGAATACGAAGAAGGCGCCGAAAAGGCCGCCGCCGGCAGCAGCATTGCCGTGGTGCCGCTCACCATTCCGCTGCTCACCGGSCCGGCCASCATRTCSACCGTGGTGATTTATGCCGACCGCGCCCAGACCTTCTGGCAGCACGCCGCGCTGGTGGGCTACGGCGTGGTCATCGCACTGGCCACGGCCGTGTGCTTTGCGCTGGCCGACCCCATTGCGCGCGTGCTGGGCAAGACCGGCATCAATGTGATGACCCGCCTCATGGGCCTCATTCTGGCTGCGCTGGCCGTGGAAGTGATGGCCGACGGGCTGGGCAAGCTGTTCCCCATCCTCGTCGCACGCTGACCCTCCATGTCCGCCCGCCTGCTGCTGCTCGAAGACGACCCCGCCATCGCCCGCACCGTGGCCTATGCGCTGGAGCGCGATGGCCTGACCGTCACGCACAGCCTGCTGGTGCACGACGCGCGCCAGCAGCTGCAGAGCGCGCGGTTTGACCTGCTGGTGCTGGACGTGGGCCTGCCCGACGGCAGCGGCCTGGACCTGCTGCGCGATGTGCGCAACACCGCGCCCACCGCCGCTCTGCCCGTGCTGATGCTCAGCGCCCACGGCGAAGAAATCGACCGCGTGCTGGGCCTGGAGCTGGGTGCCGACGACTACCTCACCAAACCCTTCAGTCCGCGCGAACTGGCTGCGCGCGTGAAGGCGCTGCTGCGCCGTGCGGGCCACGGCCACGGCAATGGCAACGGCCACCCGGCAGCGCCCGCCGCCACGGCCGCCGCGCTGTTCCACGACGACGAGACGGGCCAGCGCATCAGCCTGCGCGGCCAGGCCCTGCCGCTGACCCGGCGCGAGTACCGCCTGCTGGCCCACCTGCTGCGCGGCGCAGGCCGCATCCACTCGCGCGACGCCCTGCTGGCCGCCGCCTGGGGCGACGACAGCGAAAGCACCGACCGCACGGTGGACACCCACATCAAAACCCTGCGCGCCAAGCTGCGCGAGCTGGACCCGGCGCGCGAGTACATCAGTACGCACCGGGGCATGGGTTACTGCCTGGACATCTGAAGCCAAATTGGCTGCCAGCGCCCATCTGAAAAGCGCTGGCAGCTATTGTTTTTGAAGTAACGCACCATGCGCCTCGGCATCCGCCTGCTGTTCGCCTTCTTCCTCATCAACGGCATCGCCGCGTTCTTTGTGCTGCGCGTGTTCATGGCCGAGATCAAGCCCAGCGTGCGCGAGGTGATGGAAGACATGATGGTGGACACGGCCAACATCCTGGCCGAGCTGGCCAGCGAGGACCTGGCCGCCGGGCGGCTGGCGGCACAGGCCAACAACAGCAGCACCAGCCCGTTTGCCCAGCATGTGCGGCGCTACGCCACGCGGCCCGTTGATGCGGCCATCTGGGGCTTTTCCAAGCAGTCGCTCGACTACCGCATCTATGTGACCGACACCACGGGGCGCGTGCTGTTCGACTCGGAAAACCGTGCCATCGGTGCCGATTATTCGCAGTGGCGCGACGTAGCCCGCACGCTGCGCGGCGAGTACGGCGCGCGCTCTACGCGCGATGTGGAAGATGACGACACCAGCGGCGTGATGCATGTGGCCGCGCCCATCTACGTGAACAGCCAGATCGCGGGCGTGCTCACCGTGGCCAAGCCCACGCGCACGGTGCAGCGCTTCATCGACCGGGCCGAGCGCAAGGTGTTCATGGGCGGGCTTTTGCTGCTGGCGCTCTCGGCCGCCGTGGGCGTGGCGGTGACGCTGTGGATGGTGTGGAACGTGCGCCGCCTGCGCGACTACGCCCTGAGCGTGCAGGGCCCGGCCGACGGCGAACGCCACGACCCAACTCTTCCGCCCCCCACGGCCCTGGCCGTTCCCGAGGTGCCCGGCGAGCTGGGCGACCTGGCCCGCGCCATGGACCGCATGCGCGCGCGGCTGGAGGGGCGCGACTACATCGAGGGCTATGTGCGCGCCCTCACGCACGAACTCAAAAGCCCCGTGGCCGCCATCCGGGGCGCGGGCGAGCTGCTGCAGGACGAGCTGCCCGCCGCCGACCGCACCGAGTTTGCGACCCAGGTGGTGCAGCAAAGCGAACGCCTGCAGCGCATCATCGACCGGCTGCTGGAGCTGTCCAAGCTGGAGCAACGCCAGCACGCCGAAGGCCGCGCGCCCGTGGCGCTGCACGACTGCGCCGAGGCCGCCATTGCACAGACCCGCGCCCGCGCGGGGCAGCGCGGCATCACGTTGGCACTGGAAGGGCACGGCACCAGCGGCCCGTGGGAGGCCGAACTGGTGACGCTGGCGCTGACCAACCTGCTGGACAACGCGATCGACTTTGCGCCCGCAGGCAGCACGGTGCGGGTGGAACTGGACGGCGCCACGGTGGCCGTGCAAGACAGAGGCCCCGGCGTGCCCGACTACGCGCTGCCGCGCCTGGGCGAGCGCTTTTTCACCACCGCACGGCCGGGCGGCGAGCGCAGCGGATCGGGCCTGGGGCTGGCGATTGTGCAGCGCGTGATGGCGCTGCACGGCGGGCAGATGGTGGCGCGCAACACGGCGCCGGGCCTGCGGGTGGGGCTGGAGTTCCGCCGAGCCTAGACGGCGCTGTTCGGGAGGCAGGGCTGGGTCTGGAGAAATTCGACCAGATCGCCCACCGTGGTCACTTTGCCAAACAGGGGGTTGGCCGATGTGTCGGCCAGGCTGCGGCGGGCCCGCTGGGCCATGTCAACGACCAGGTCATCCAGGTCGTCAGCGTCCAGACGCAGGTCGCGCTGCAGGTAGTCGGTCAATCTCAAAGGCACGGCAACTACGGCAGACAGGCTGCGCTGCAGTTCTTCGTACACCGCGCGCACCACCCAGGTGTCCACCCGGCGGCAGTCGATGGAGCGGGCAAACTGGCAGATCGTCTCCTCGGCACGGCCTTGCGCCATGCGCGCCAAGCGCAGGGCCTCGTGCCGGCTCAGGACGGCCACCAGACTGCCAAGCGCCAGGAGCGGGCCGCCCACCGCCACGGGATGCATCCAGAACACGGCCCCGAAGGCCACCGCCATAACGACCAGAACACAGCGCGCCGACCAGCGCAATGGCGGGTGGACAGCCACCGGGGGCATAAAGCGGGACGCTGTTTTTCGCATGGCACTCCTCGGTCATATGACGCAGGCGATCGATTCTGCCAGCGCCTCACTTCGCACGTCACCCACTCCACTTCACACTGGCCTCACAAACTTCATAGCGCCCTCACAGCGCGCCACAACACTGCCTCCACAACAGTCACTTATGGAGGATCTTTTGTTCAAACACCCCTTGTTCACCAAGCTGGCGGCGCTGACCGCCATCACCGTGTTGCTGCTCTTTGGCCTGGGCCTGATCGAAGACGTGGTGCGCGACCGGCTGCGCTACCGCAGCATCACCGCGCAAAGCGTGGCCGAGAGCCTGGCGGGGCCGCAGACGCTGATGGGCCCCATGATCCACAGCGCCTGCGTGGAAAGCTGGGATGAAGAAGTCGGCAAGGGCGACGAGCGCCGCATGGTCGAAAGGCGCCGCGAGTTCATCCTGACCGCCATGCCCGAGCAGCTCAAGCTCACCACCGGCGCCGCGATGGAGGAACGCGCACGCGGGCTGCACAAGGTGAACACCTACAACCTCAAGGCCAACGTGACGGCGCAATGGGGCTCACTGGCCAGCCTGCTGCCGCAGAGCAGCATGAAGAATTCGCGCATGCACTGCGGCGCACCCATTGTGATGATGGCCGTGGGCGATGCACGCGGCATCCGCACTGCGCAGTTCACCATGGGCAGCCAGGCGCTGGCGCTCAAGCCTGGCACCTTCCACCCCACCTACAGCCGGGGCCTGCACGCGGTGCTGCCCGAATCCGTGCGTGGCAAGGCCGACGGCCTCACGGCCACGCTGGACCTGGAACTGGTGGGCACCGAGCGCCTGGCCATCGTACCGCTGGGCGGCAACACCGAGGTGCTGATGACCAGCAGCTGGCCCCACCCGTCGTTTGCCGGGCGCTTTCTGCCATCGGAACGCGAGGTCAAGAAGACCGGCTTTTCGGCCCAGTGGCGCCTGTCGTCGCTGGCCACCACGGCGCAGGCCGACATTGCGAACGGCAAGCGCATCTGCCTGGGTGCGGATGAGGGCAGCGACTATGCACACAGCGGGGCCACGCCGGGCGACTGCGCCGACAGCTTCAGCGTGGCCTTCATCGACCCGGTGAATCCCTATTCCCTGTCGGACCGCGCGACCAAGTACGGTGTGCTGTTCATCGCCCTCACCTTCGTGGCCGTGGGCCTGTTCGAGCTGATGAAGAAGCTGCGCGTGCACCCGGTGCAGTACCTGCTGGTGGGCAGCGCGCTGTGCAGCTTCTTCCTGCTGCTGGTGAGCCTGTCGGAGCACCTGCCGTTTGGCATTTCGTACGCGGTGGCCGCGAGCGCGTGTGTGCTGCTGCTGGCCTATTACGCCAGCCACATGCTGGGCGGGCTCACGCGCGGTGTGCCACTGGGGGCGGGCATTGCGCTGCTGTATGGCCTGCTGTACGTGCTGCTGCAGCTGGAGCAGACGGCGCTGGTGGTGGGTGCGATTGCGCTCTTCCTGGTGCTGGCAGCGGTGATGGTGCTGACGCGCAAGGTGAACTGGTACGGCCTGTCGCAAGGCGGCACGCCCCCGCGCCCCACCATGCCGCCCATGCAGCGCCCCGCAGCCCCCCGCGCGGAGGCTGCATGAACGCCGCCGCGCAGACCACCCGCTGGGCCCAGTACCTGGCGCAGGCCCAGGCCCTGACGCCGCCCGCCAGCACCGACCCCGCAAGGGGCCCTGCGCTGACCGCCGCCGAATCGGCCCGCGTGCAGCGCCACCGCGACCAGTTGATGGCGGCCCTGCGGTCGCAGGACCGGCTGGCCTTGCACTGCGCCAAGCAGCAGGTGCTGGACGCAGCCTTTTGCCCCCACCGTGCCGAGGCGGACCACAGCCACGGAGGGCCTGCAAGCGGCGCTGYAGATTCGCCCGCCCTGCGCCGGGCGCTGCGCGACCTGGCGTGGCGCACCGCGGCCTTGCTGTTGCCGCGCCGCCCGGAGTTCTGAAGGTGTCCCGGGGGCCGTGCGCAGGCCCCTGGGGCACAATTTTTAGTAAAAACGGGTGGTAACGCTAGTGCAATATGCGCCGGCAGCTATCAAAAACAGAGCATCTACACCACCACGGTGCGGCTGCGCCCCTCGCGCTTGGCGGTGTAGAGCGCAGAGTCCAGCAGGCGCAGGGTGATGTCCAGCGGCCGCAGCGGGTCGAACAGGGTAAGCCCCATGCTGACCGACAGCACCAGCGCCGGCTCGATGCCGGGCAACGGGTGGGCGGCCAGCGCCGCATGCACACGCTCGGCCACCACCTGTGCCTGGTCGAGCCCGGTGGCGGGCAACAGGGCCAGAAACTCCTCGCCCCCCCAGCGCCCCAGCACATCGGCCGCCCGGAAGACGTCGCGGCACAGGGTGGCAAACAGCTGCAGGGCCTGGTCACCTACATGGTGGCCGTACACGTCGTTCACGCGCTTGAAGTGGTCCAGGTCCATCATCAGCAGGCTGGCTGGCTCATTGCCGCGCTGCAGCAGTGCCCATTCCTGGCGCAGGCGATCGGTGAACGAGCGGYGGTTGGCCAACCCGGTCAGCACATCGGTGTGGGCGAGCACGTCCATCTGGTGGCGCGCCGCCTCCAGCTCCATCAGCATCTGGCCCTGGCGGTCGTTGGCACGCTTGAGCTCCAGCAGCCGGATCACCTGGCGCGCCAGGGCGGACAACAGGTCCTGCACCTTGGCTGACAGCTCGCGCGGCCGGTGGTCCAGCACGCACAGCGTACCCAGCACAAAACCATCGGGCGTGACCAGCGGCGCCCCGGCGTAAAAGCGCAGTGGGTTCTTCTGCGTGACGATCGCATAGTGCGCAAAGCGCGGGTCTTGTGCCAGGTCGGGCACGATGAAGACGCCGGACTGGCGGATGGCATAGCGGCACACCGACTCGCTCAGCGGGGTTTCCCGCAGCGCAAACCCACGGGCGGCCTTGAACCACTGGCGCTGGCTGTCCAGCAGGCTGATCAATGCCACGGGCGCTTCGCACACGTAGCCCGCCAGGTCGGCCAGCTCGTCGTAGGCGGGCTCCATGGGCGTGTCGAGAATGCCGTAGCGCTGCAGGGCCTGGAGACGGGCCGTGTCGTCGCAGGGGTCGTCGGGAGGGGTGGTGTCGGCCATGATGCGAAGCGGCCGCGCCGCCCCCAATTGCCTTGAGATGGGGCAGCATGCCACACAAGCAGGACGGCTGCACGGGTGGAAGCCCGATGGCCCCCGGGTCACGCCAGAGTGGTGCTCTGGCCGTGCCGTGCCTGCCTCTCGTTTGTTCGTTCAGCGTCTGCTGACGCTTGCCGCTGCGGGCAGACAGCGCAGCTGCGTCGCTGTCAGGCAGCCACAGCGGGCGCGATATCGCGTTGGGCAGCGGGCTCGCTGGCACCCGGGGCGTCGGTGTCCGAACACGTGGCCCCACCGCAACCGTGGATCAACGCTCCCGGCAACGCACCGGGCGCGTGCACTACGCCGGTCACAGGGTCAAACCCCACGCGGCGCAGGTGCAAGGCCAGCGAGGCATCCATGCTCTGCGCATGCTGCGGAAACCACAGCGCCAGCTCGCTGGCCATGACGCGCAGCACCTTCAGGTCGCCCTGTTCGGCGCGGACCGTGCCTTCACGCATCACCTGCAGCACCACCTTGTGCTGCATGCTGTGGCAGTTGCCCGATGCAAATCGGGTGGAGGCCATCCAGTCGTCTTCCTGCCCGAAATGCTGCTCGGTATGCTCCACCAGCGCGCGCCAGCGGGGCAGCAGGTCGGCGTCACCGGCCTGGTCCACGGCGGCCAGCAAGTCGACGAACTCCCGGTGGGTGTCATCCATCAGGGGCAGGTCGAGGTTCAACGCATCAGACCATTCGAGGTGGGCCATGGGACTCCTTGGGCGGGCAGATCAAACGAAGGTGCGAGCTTAGAAGCCCCGGCCCGGCCGGGTGTTGATGCAGGTCATGGCCACGCCATACGCAGCCAGGCCCTGCACCGCGCGCGGCGGGCAGGGCCTGGTGGTGCAATGGACCTGGGCGCTCAGCGCCCGCCCCATCAGCTCTGGCCGTACATGCGCTTGGCGTCGTCCACACACTTGGACTTGAGGTCGCCAGTCATCGTCTCGCAGCGCTCCTTAGCAGCCTTGTAGTTGGCCTCATTTTTCGCGGCGGTGGCGTCCTTGCGGGCCTCGGCCACGTTGGCGGCCTTCTCGGCCGCTGTGTCTGCAGGCTTGGCCTGGGCGGCGGCCACCTTGGCGTTTTCCTTGGCCTTCACATGCTCAGCCTTGGCATCCTTCACGCATACGTCCTTGGCGTTGCCGGTCAGGTCGTCGCACTTTTCCTTGGCGACAGCGTAGGCGGCGTCGGCACGGGCTTCAGCCACCTTCTGGCTGGCCTTGGCGCTGGGCTTGTACTGGGCTTCGAGCTCGGCCTTGGCCACGTCTTCGGTGCCCTTGGCTTCCTTCATACAGATGTCCTTGGCGTTGGCCTTGAGGGCATCGCATTTTTGCTTGTTCATCTTGTAGTCCGCCGAGATGCTGTCCTTGGCGGCCTTGTGCTCTGCGGGGGTCATGGCAAAAGCGGTGGTAGCCATCAGACCGGCGGCGCAGGCGGCGATCAGGGTGCGTTGGAATGTCATGGTTTTCTCCTCGATGGAAATGAATGCAATAGATGTGAATCTTGTGGGGGTGGTGTGCCAGGCGTGCCCTGGCGGGGCGCGGGGCGAAGGCCCCGCAGCGCGGTGGCGCTATCAGTCGTTGAAGCGGAAGTCGGGGTGGCGGTCTTGCCATTCCTTGAGCTGCTTTTCGGCCACGTCGCGGGCGATGCCCTGGCGCTCTTGCAGCTTGCCCAGGAACTGTTCGCGCTTGCCGTCGATGACATCGAAGTCGTCGTTCGTGAGCTTGCCCCACTGCTCGATCATCTTGCCCTTGAACTGCTTCCAGTTGCCCTTGATGGTGTCTTCATTCATGGTGTGACTCCTCAAAAAACTTCGCTTCAGCCATCCACTCGGAGTGCGTGGAACCTTTGCGTGATGCGATGGAATTCACTGTAAAAATGATCTGGCGACGGCGCCGTAGTCCATGCCACGCAGCACACGTCAGCACAGGACTACGGGCGTGACGGACATCGCCGATGCAGTGGCTCCCACCCTCTGGCGAAGACGAGCGAGGCCTCCATGCAAGGTACAAAGTGTTGCAATGGCCCATCATTCAGGCCGCCGGCGCAGCGGGCATTTCATAGGCGTGTTTCGCTTGGTAACACTTGTGTTTCCAGGCGGGCGTGGCGTGTGATTTAGTCATGGCTGTGCTGCCAGCGGCAGACTTTTTGACCACGACCACCATGACACATCGATACGAGGAGACTCTGACAACCGCGGTTGCAGAGGCACCAGAGGGCCTGCCCCTCCCCCCCGAAAACCTCACCACCGCCAGCAGGGCCCACGCGCCCTTGCTGACCGCGCTGTTTGCGTCCACCGCCCTGGCCGCCTGCGGAGGCGGCGGTGGCGACAGCGCGCCAGGCACGGGGACACCCAGTGCACCTGCGCCATCCACCCCCTCGCTGGGCAACTACGCCCATCCCTCCGCCGGCACGGACAACGAGGCCGCCCGCTTTCTGCTGCAGGCCCAGTTCTCGGCATCGACTGCCGAAATCGCGGCGCTGCGCACCACCACCTACGCCGACTGGCTGGAGAGCCAGTTCAATGCGGGCCCCAGCCAGGGCGGCTGGGACTGGCTGAACCAGCGCGGCTACGCAGACATCAGCAACGACACGGCCTACTACGACAACTCCTACCCTGCCGATTACATGATCTGGTACCAGCTCATGAAGTCGCCGGACGGTCTGCGCAAGCGGGTGGCGCTGGCACTGTCCGAAATCTGCGTGGTCTCGCTCAGCGGCGTGGACATCACCTGGCGCTGCCATGCCATGGCCTGGTACTGGGACCAGCTGGTGAACAACGCGTTTGGCAACTACCGCTCGGTGCTGGAGAACGTGACGCTGAACGCGGCCATGGGCTACTACCTCAACACCCGTGGCAACCAGAAGGAAAACGCCGCCACGGGCCGCCAGCCCGACGAAAACTATGCCCGCGAGGTCATGCAGCTCATGTCCATCGGACTGGTCGAGCTGAACCTGGACGGAACCCCCAAGAAAGACGGCGCCGGCAAGCCCATTGACAGCTACACCATGAACGACGTGACCAATCTGGCACGCGTGTTCACGGGCTACGACTACGACCAGACGCAGAACGTGCCGACCACCGTGCCAGGCACCACACGGGTGGTCTCCAACACCACCTTTGCGCGGCTGCCCATGGCGCTCAATGCATCGCGCCACTCCACGCTGGCCGCCACCTTCCTGGGCACCACCGTGCCCGCCAACACGCCCGGCGCCGCGGCACTCAAGACCGCGCTGGACACCTTGTTCAACCACCCTAACGTGGGCCCCTTCATCGGCAAGCAGCTGATCCAGCGGCTGGTCACCAGCAACCCGTCACCCGCCTACGTGGCCCGGGTGGCAGCCGCCTTCAACAACAACGGCGCCGGCGTGCGGGGTGACCTGCGCGCAGTGGTCAAGGCCATCTTGCTGGACGACGAGGCACGCTCGCCCACCGGGCTGACCCAGCCTGGCTTTGGCAAGCTGCGCGAGCCCATGCTGCGCTTTGTGCAGTGGGGCCGCACCTTTGGCATCAACTCGGTGCAGGGAAGCTGGAAGATCGGCGACCTGAGCGACCCCGGCTCGCGCCTGGGCCAGAGCCCGCTGCGTTCGCCCTCGGTGTTCAACTTCTTCCGCCCAGGCTACGTTCCACCATCCACGGCCCTGGCGGCAGCGGGCGCCGTGGCACCCGAGTTCCAGCTGGTCAACGAGAGCAGCGTGGGGGGCTACCTCAACTACATGCAGGGCGTGATCCGCAACGGCATCTTTGTGAATGCCCCGGAGCTGCCCAACAATGCCAGCAGTTCCAACAACGGGTACGACATCAAGGCCAGCTACGCCAACGAGCTGGCCATCGTGGCGGATGCGGACGCACTGGTCGCACGCATCAACCTGCTGATGTGCGCAGGCCAGCTGTCCGCAGCCACCGTCAAGCTCATTGCGGACGCGCTGAAGGCAACGCCCGTCACCGCCGCCAGCACCGACGCCGTCAAGCTCGACCGCGTGGCGGCCGCCGTCTTCCTGGTCATGGCTTCGGCCGAATACCTCGTTCAAAAGTAAGCCCTGCCATGCACCTGCTTCAACCCGAACTCCACACCCGCCGCGCGTTTCTGCGCCGCTCCACCCAGCTGGGCCTTGCGGGCACGGCCCTGCCCTTTGCGCTCAACCTGGCTGCCATGGGCGAGGCGGCGGCCTTCAACGCCACCGACTACAAGGCGCTGGTCTGCGTGTTTCTGTACGGCGGCAACGACTATGCCAACACCGTGGTCACCTACGACGACGACAGCTACAACCGCTACAACACCATCCGAGGCGGTGGCTCAGGCCAGACGGCGGGTGGCATCGCGCTGGCCAAGGCAGCCCTCGCCCCCACGCTGCTGACACCCACCACGCCGCTGCCTGGCGGCCGCCAATACGCGCTGCACCCGGCCATGACGGGGCTGGCCGGCCTGTTCAACAGCGGCAAGGCGGCCGTGCAGCTCAACGTGGGCCCGCTGGTGGTGCCGCTAACCCGCGCGCAGTACAACAGTGCCGACCGCGCCACCTACCCCGTGCCGCCCAAGCTGTTCTCGCACAACGACCAGCAGTCGGTATGGCAGTCATCCTCGCCCGAGGGCTCCACCGTGGGCTGGGGTGGCAACATTGGCGACCTGGCGCTGTCCTCCAACGGCAATTCGCTGTTCACCTGCATCTCGGTCACGGGCAATGCGGTGTTCCTGTCGGGCGACTCGGCGCTGCAGTACCAGGTCAGCACCAACGGGGCCGTGGCCATCAACGGTGTGAAGAACCGGGTGTACGGTTCTTCTGCGGTGCAGAGTGCGCTCGCGTCGCTCATCCAGCAGCCACGCACGCAAACGCTGGAGAACGAATACAACCGCGTGACCACCCGCGCCGTGACAGCCGAAAGCCAGATCACCAACGGGATCGCGGGCGTGACGCTGGCTACCACCTTCCCCAACAACAACTCCCTGGCCAACCAGCTCAAGATGGTGGCGCGCCTCATTGGCGCGCGCACCAGCCTGGGCAGCAAACGCCAGGTGTTCCTGGTGTCGCTGGGGGACTTTGACCTGCACGACAACCTCATCGCGCAACAGCCGGTACTGATGCAGCGCGTGAGCGAGGCCATGACCGCGTTCTACAACGCCACGGTGGAGTTGGGAGTGGCCGACAAAGTCACGGCGTTCACCGCGTCCGACTTTGGCCGCACGCTCAGCTCCAACGGCGATGGCTCGGACCACGGCTGGGGCAGCCATCACCTGGTGGTCGGCGGAGCCGTCAAAGGCAAGGCCTTCTACGGCAGCGCGCCGCCGGTCAGCATCACCAACACGGCCGCCCCCGAAGACCAGTGGCACGTGGGCCAGGGCCGCCTCCTGCCGTCCACCTCGGTGGACCAGTACGCCGCCACCCTGGCCAAGTGGTTTGGCGTGGCCGACAACGAAATGGCGGGAGTGCTGCCCAACATCACGCACTTTGGCGCAGCGGCAGGCCGGCCGGACTACCCAGTGGATCTGGGGTTCCTGTAACTCGATGGAGCCCCCGTGACCCGGGGGCCTGCAGGTCGCGAACACGGCAGGGGCCTGGGCCACCACCCGGCTCCCCAATAATGGCAGCATGACGACTCCCTCTGCTTCCCCGCTTCGCCCCCGCGTGGTCATCATCGGTTGCGGGTTCGGCGGCCTTGAAGCCGCCCGGGCTCTCAAAAGCGCGGCGGTGGATGTGACCCTGGTGGACAAGACCAACCACCACCTCTTCCAGCCCCTGCTCTACCAGGTGGCCACGGCCGGGCTGTCAGCCCCGGCCATTGCGGCGCCCATCCGGCACCTGTTCCGGCAGCAGCGCAACGTGACCACCTTGCTGGGCGAGGTCATCCGCATCGACGTGGGCCAGCACTCCGTGCATCTGGCAGACGGCGCCACGCTGCCGTATGACCACCTCATCGTGGCCGCCGGCGCCACGCACAGCTACTTTGGCCGCGACGAGTGGGCGGCCTATGCGCCCGGGCTCAAGACGCTGGACGACGCGTTCGAGATCCGCCGCCGCGTCCTGCTGGCGTTCGAGGCGGCCGAGAAGGAGCCCGACCCCGTACGCCGCGCAGACTGGCTCAACTTTGTGGTCGTGGGCGCAGGCCCCACGGGCGTGGAGATGGCCGGCACGCTGGCAGAGATTGCGCGCCACACGCTGCCTGGCGAGTTCCGCCACATCGACCCCGCGAGCGCGAAGATCATCCTGCTCGAAGGCGGTGCACGCGTGCTGCAGGCCATGCCTGAGGCCCTGAGCCAGCGCGCCAAGGAACAACTGGAAAAGCTGGGCGTGGACGTTCGCCTGGGCGCCCGCGTCACCGCCATCGACAGCGATGGCTTGAAGGTCGAATCGCCTGCAAGCGCTAGTACATCAAGCGCAAGCAGCTATCAAATAAATAGCAAATGCATTGTATGGGCAGCGGGTGTAGCTGCGTCACCCCTGGGCCGCCACCTGGCGGATGCCACCGGTGCCAGCACCGACCGCGCGGGCCGCGTGGTGGTGGAGCCCGACCTGACGCTGCCGGGCCACCCCGAGATCAGCGTGATCGGCGACCTGGCGGCAGCCAAGAGCCACGTGGCAGGCCATGAGCCCACGCCCGTGCCCGGCGTGTCGCCGGGCGCCAAGCAGATGGGCCGCGCCACGGCGGCCAACATCCTGCGCCGCCTGGCGGGCCAGCCCACCCAGCCGTTTCGCTACCGCGACTACGGCAACCTGGCCACCATCGGCCGCAACYCCGCCGTGGTGGACCTCACATCGCCCGCCGGGCCAGTGCGGTTCTCAGGCTACTTTGCGTGGTTGTTCTGGCTGTTTGCGCACGTGTACTTCCTGATCGGCTTTCGCAACCGGCTGGTGGTGCTGCTGGACTGGGCCTGGGCGTACTGGAGCTTTGCACGCTATGCGCGGGTGGTGACGGGCATTGAACGCCATGAGACCGCGCCCCCGTCCCCGACACCGCCGGGCACCTGACGGCCACGCGCGCTGCGTGGCGCAGCGGCCAAAGCCAGTGCCTTGCCTGCAGGCTCTCGCCACAAAGACCTGTTGCGTTACTGCCCCACCTGCTCCACCCACGCTGCCAGCTCACTGGCCAGCTGGCCCGACGCCGCTGCCAGAGCGGCCACGCCGCCCGCCGCATCGGCCGACTTGGCGGGCTGCTGCACGATGAACACGCGCTGGCCGCGCAGCGATTCGCCCGCCGGGGTCAGCTCGACCACCGTGGCGCGCAGGCGCACCACCCCGGCGCTGTCGCTGGGACTGGTGAACAGGTGGCTGAACTCCTCCAGCTCGGTGCGCAGCACCAGGGGCAACTTGTTGCCCTGGGCGGGCTCGCGGGCCTGGGCGGCGCCGTCGTCGGCCTTGAGCACGGCGCGGCGCTGGCCCAGTTGCTCGCGCAGGCGCTGCTGCAGCAGCTGTGCAGGCGGCTGGCTCCAGCGGGCCTGGCTGTAGGGGCGCAGCTGCTGGGCGTCGGCATAGGCCAGGCGGTACAGCACGGCGTTCCCCCCCTCGGGCAGGCCGGGGGCATCCATATCGGCCATCGCCAGCGGAGGCAGGGGCGCACGGCGGTCGGTGGGCACGGTGGCCAGCGGGCCGGGGCCAAAGTCATACAGCACGGGGCGGGCCGGAGGCGCTGGCAGGGCTGAGCAGCCCGTGAGCAGCAGCACCGCCGCCAAACCACAGCCCCACAGCACGGTAGCGCTAGATGAATATGCCTTGGTTGCTATATTTTTAATAGTATTCATGTTCACTCCTCACAGAGGGCCTGCGCCACCAATGCAGCGCGGGAGGGGGTCCAGCTCACGGGGCGCCGCCAAACCCTGGCTCACCCGGCCCGGGCGGGATGCGCCCCGAGCCATAGATGAACAGCTGCGGGTTGTCGCTGATGCCCCCCGCAGCGCGGCCCATCTGGCGGGCGGCGCGGGCCGTGTCGTCCGCGGCGCGGTTCACTCGGGGCAGGGTCGCGGTGCTGAACTGGTCCGCTGCGCGCGCCAGCGACTGGGTGCCAGCGGTGATCTGGTCAATGGGGCCGCCGTCGGCGTTGAGCCGCTGGTTGGTCTTGCCCAAATCCACCGCCAGGGCCGACACACTGGCGCCCGCCTGCTGCAATGACTGCAGGGTCTGGCGCGCATCGCTGGCAAGGGGCGGCAGCGCGGCCAGGGCCGGGTCCAGGCGCTGGGCCACGGTGGCATCGAGCCGCTGGGTCAGGGTGTTGACGCTGCTGGCGGCCTGGCCGATGCTGGACAGCGCCTCGGTGAGCTTTTGCTGGTTGTTGTCGCCTAGCAGCTGGTTGATGCGGCGCGTGGCCTCTTCGACCTGGCCGAGGATGGCGGGCGCCTGTTCGGCCAGCTTGCCAAACGGCGAGGGCTTGAGCGGCAGGCGCGGCAGGCCGCTGGGGCCGGGGGGCAGCTCGGGGTAGGGCTTCTCGGCATCGTCCAGTTGCACGTGTGCCAGGCCGGTGACGCCCTGGTAGCCCAGCACCGCAAAGGTGGTGGGGCTGATGGGCGCTTGTTCGTTGACCGCAATACGGATCAGCACGTTGCCGCTCACCTGGGGGTCGAACCCGATGCGCGTGACCTTGCCCACGGCCACGCCCTTGTAGCGAACGGTGGCCTGGGGCTGCAGGCCACTCACGCCATCGCGGGTGGAGAGTTCGTACTGCTCGTAGTTGGCGTTGTCGCGCGTGAGCCAGATGGCCAGGCCTGCCAGCATGGCGGCCACCACCAGCACAAAGATGCCTGCGGCGAGGGCGTGGGATTTGTTTTCCATCAGGGATGTTCCTTGTCGGGCGCAGGCACGGCAGCGGTCTGCACCGGGGCCTGCTGCACAGGGGGCACGGGGGCCATGGCGCGTTGGCCACGTTCGCCCATGAAGAAGTGCTCGATGAACGGGTGCGAAAAGTGCGCCACCTCGTGCGGCGGACCAGTGACGATGACCTTCTTGTCCGCCAGCACCGCCACGCGGGTGCTGAGCGCGAACAGCGTATCCAGGTCGTGCGTGACCATGATCACCGTCAGCCCCAGCGCCGCGCGCAGCTCGCGCAGCAGCGCGCAGAAGTCGTCAGAGCTGCTCGGGTCCAGGCCCGCCGTGGGCTCGTCCAGCAGCAGCAGCGGTGGGTCCATGATGAGCGCGCGGGCCAGCGCCACGCGCTTGACCATGCCCCCCGACAGGTCGGCCGGCATGCGCGTGGCGTGTTCGGGCTGCAGACCCACCATCTGCAGCTTGACCAGCGCGGCATCGCGCACCAGCTCGGGCGGCAGCGTGCCCTGCTCGCGCAGTGCAAAGGCCACGTTGTCGAGCACGTTGAAGGCCGAAAACAGCGCACCGTGCTGGAACAGCATGCCCACCCGGCTGGCAGCCCCCTCGCGCCCCATCTCGGACGCGGGCCGGCCCAGCACGGTGACCTGCCCGCGCGTGGGCCGGGCCAGGCCCAGGATCTGGCGCAGCAACACCGTCTTGCCCGTGCCCGACCCGCCCACCAGCGACAGCATCTCGCCGCGCTGCACGGTGAAGTTCAGGTCCTGGTGCACGGTGAAGGTTTCGTCGCCCTTGCCAAACTGCGTCCAGAGGCCTTGCACATCCACGATGGGCGGCTCACCGGGCGCGACGGCGATGTGTTCGGGCTTGGCGATGCGCTCAGTCATATGCCGATGCTCTTGAACGCTATGGCAAACAGCGCGTCCACGATGATCACCATGGTGATGGACGACACCACCGACGCCGTCGTGCCTTCGCCCAGGCTCTGGGTGTTGGGCTTGACGCGCAGGCCCCAGTGGCAGCCGATCAGCGCAATGAACGCACCAAACACCACCGACTTGGCCATGGCCAGGCCCAGGTTGCCGATCTTTACCGCTGCGGGCAGTGCCTGCACAAAGTACGACGGCGAGATGTCCATGGAGATGTCGGCCGCCAGCATGCCGCCCGCCAACGCCGCCAGCGTGGTCCACACGCTGATGAGCGGCATCGCCAGCGCCAGCGCCAAGGTGCGCGGCATCACCAGCCGGAASCCGTGCGGRATGCCCATCACGCGCATGGCGTCSAGYTCCTCGGTCACSCGCATCACRCCGATCTGCGCSGTGATGGACGAGCCCGAGCGGCCCGCCACCAGAATGGCCGCCAGCATGGGTCCCAGCTCGCGGATCAGCGAGATACCCAGGATGTTGACGATGAACGACTCGGCACCAAACTGCCGCAGCTGCAGGCTCATCAGGTAGGCCAGCACCACACCGATGAGGAACCCCACCAGCGCCGTGATGGGCAGCGCCGTGGCGCCCATGCGGTACAGATGGCCGGACACATCACGCCATGGCCCCTTGCGCGGTGCGCGTGCCAGGCGGCCCAGGTCCAGCACCAGCTGGCCCACCATCTCCAGCAGGTGGCGGGCATGGTCCACGCCATGCAGCACCARCACGCCCAGGTGATCGACCTGTTCGCCCAGGCGCCAAGGCTCAGGCGGCGGTGCAACACAGGTGAACTGCGCCACCCGTGCCAGCATGGTGCGCTGGCTGTCGGTGCAGGCCAGCTGTGCGGGCCAGGCGTGCTGCCAGTGGTTCCACAGCAGCTGCGCGCCCACATGGTCCAGCCACTGCAGCTCCCGCAGGTCCCAGCCCAGCGTGGGTGCGGGGGGTGCGCCGCGCAGCTGGTCAGACACCGCCTCCCATTGCGCTGCGTTGCCCAGCTCGGCCGCACCCCAGCGCCCACGCAGCTGCGCACACGGCCCTTGGGGCGTATCGGCGCGAACGATGTGGGGAGCGTGGTCGGTCATGGGTCTGGCCGCCAGGGCAGCCGCAGGGGTGGGGTCGTCAAGAAGCAGCAAGGAAGAGCGTGCATGGTAGCGGAGCGAATCCTGCACGCGCTGTCGGACACGAGCCTGTCAAGCACAGACAGGCGGCGAAGCGTGTAATTATTATCAAATCAGCGCCAAGCGCAATCAATTCAAGCATCAGCAGCTACCAAAAGTGTAGCAATAGGCACACACCCTATCGACAGGGCCTGCCCCATCCGCACAATGGCCCACCGTTACCACCTTTGATCGGCACCGCCCCTCCTCCATGAGCGACACCACGTTTGACACCATCATCATCGGCGGAGGCACAGCCGGTGCCTTGCTCGCCAACCGCCTGAGCGCCGACGGCCGCCACCGCGTGCTGCTGATCGAGGCCGGCCGCAAGGACGACTACCACTGGATCCACATCCCCGTCGGCTACCTGTACTGCATCGGCAACCCGCGCACCGACTGGCTCTACAACACCGAGCCCGACGCGGGCCTGAACGGCCGTACCCTGCGCTACCCACGCGGCAAGACGCTGGGCGGCTGCWSCAGCATCAACGGCATGATCTACATGCGCGGCCAGACGCGCGACTAYGACCAGTGGGCSSAGCTGACGGGCGACGCCAGCTGGCGCTGGGACAACGCCCTGCCCTACTTCCGCCGCCACGAAGACCACTGGCGCCTGGACCAGCCCGGAGGCGTGAACGAAAATTTCAAACGCCTGCACGGCAACAAGGCCACCGGCAGCACCGGCGAGTGGCGGGTGGAGAAGCAACGCCTGCGCTGGGACGTGCTCGACGCCTTTGCCCACGCCGCGCAGCAGGCCGGCATCCCCGCCACCGACGACTTCAACMGCGGCAGCAACGAAGGCGTSGGCTATTTCSAGGTCAACCAGAARARCGGCTGGCGCTGGAACACCGCCAAGGCSTTYYTGCGSCCSRYCTGCTAYGGCCGGCCCAACTTCGAGATGTGGRYCARCGCGCAKGYSWCCAAGCTSMTCRTCGAGACCCAGCCCGACGGCAGCCRGCGCTGCACCGGCGTGYWGGTGTGGGACGGCCACGAGATGGTCACGGCCCGCGCGGCGGGCGAGGTGATCCTGAGCGCAGGCGCCGTCAACTCGCCCCAGCTGCTGCAGCTGTCGGGCATCGGCCCCGCCGCACTGCTGCGCAAGCACGGCATCGATGTGGCGGTGGACCTGCCCGGCGTGGGCGCCAACCTGCAGGACCATCTGCAGATCCGCGCGGTGTTCAAGGTGCAAGGGGTGCAGACGCTCAACACCATGGCCAACTCGCTGGTCGGCAAGGCCAAGATCGGGCTCGAATATGCGCTCAAGCGCAGCGGGCCCATGAGCATGGCGCCTTCGCAGCTCGGTGCGTTCACCCGCAGCAGCCCAGACCAGCCCTATCCCAACATCGAGTACCACGTGCAGCCCCTGTCGCTCGATGCSTTYGGCGAKCCGCTGCACAGCTTTCCGGCCTTYACCGCSAGCGTGTGCAAYCTCAACCCCACSAGCCGGGGCACGGTAAACATCAAGAGCGCCGACTTCAAGGTCGCGCCCGCCATCGCGCCCAACTACCTCAGCACGCCCGAAGACCGCCAGGTGGCCGCCGACAGCCTGCGCGTCACGCGCCGCATCGTGGCCCAGCCCGCGCTGGCCAAGTACCAGCCGAAGGAGTGGAAGCCCGGCGTGCAGTTTGAAAGCGACGAAGACCTGGCGCGCCTGGCGGGTGACATTGCCACCACCATCTTCCACCCCGTGGGCACCACCAAGATGGGTCGCGACGGCGACCCGATGGCCGTGCTGGATGCTCAACTGCGCGTGCGCAATCGGCGCGGCGGCGTGGTGGCCGGCCTGCGCGTGGTGGATGCGGGCGCCATGCCCACCATCACCAGCGGCAACACCAACTCGCCCACGCTGATGATGGCGGAGAAGGCGGCGGAGTGGATCATCCAGGCAAGGCGGGCGGCGTGAGTACCATCGCGCCGATGTACTCCTCCACTTTCATCTTTGCGACCAAACAGTTCGACGACGCCTTTCACCGCCTGGACGAGGCGATTGCCACCGCCGCCCGTTCCATCGACGGCTACCTGGGCGAGGAGTCCTGGACGGACACGGGCAACGGCCTGGTGTCCAACGTGTACTACTGGCAGTCGCTGGAAGCCTTGCAAACGCTGATGCAACACCCCGCGCACCTGAAGGCCAAGGCCGCGCAGGCGCAGTGGCTCAATGGCTACCAGGTGGTGATTGCGCAGGTGCTGCGCACCTACGGCGACAACCAGCTGACCGGGCTGCTGCCCACGGCCGGGCTGTTCACGCAAGGCACTGCGCCCCACTGATCTTTGCAAGCCCTGGCGCCCAGGTCGCTGCAGCGTTCAGCGGATGCCGCCCACATAGCGCGGCACCTCGGGCGCGGGCTCTGGGGGCGGTGCGGGGCGCGAGCGCACAGCCTGCGCAGCCACGTCCAGCAGCGGACGGCGCGGCGCTGCAAGGGGAGTGGCGTGCAGGGCGTGCTCCAGGCGGTCGGCCCACTCGGCCAGATCGGGCGCGTTGTCGTCCACAGCGCGCTGGCGAGCGAACCGCACGATCTCCTGCGCATAGTCCGCGTTGACCGCCATCCATTCGGTATCAGTCACGCGACCCGTTTTGCGCCGCAACAGCACATGCAGGTGGGCGGCAATTGCCAGCTTGTCGGAATCGGACATGGTCGGCTCCTTAATGCATTGAGGTCATCGATCGGACTGCACCCGCTTGCCCGCGTTGCACAACGATGCGGGAGCGGGGAAGGCCTGCCGGGTCTCTCGGAGGCTCATTCAGCCGCCCAGGCGCTCACGGTGCTGGGCAATGTCCAGCCCCGTCTGTTCGCTCTGTTCGTCCACCCGCAGGCCCATCGCAAAGTTGATGACCCACAGCAGTGCGGCCGTCACCACCAGGCTGTAGGCCGCCACAGCGCCCACGCCGATGGCCTGGGTCAGCAGGCTGCCCGCCACCCCGCCCACGGTCTTGCTGGCCAACACGCCGGTGAGCAGTGACCCCACGATGCCGCCAACGCCATGCACGCCAAATACGTCGAGTGAGTCATCCACCCGCAGCAGCCGCTTGAGCCCCGTGGCGCCCCAGTAGCAGGCCAGCCCGGCCACCAGCCCAATCACCACGGCCGAGCGCAGCGTGACAAAACCGGCGGCAGGTGTGATGGCCACCAGCCCCGCCACAAGGCCGGAGCACAGCCCCAGCAGCGACGGGCGCCCGCGCACTACCCACTCACCCAGCATCCACGACAGCATCCACGAC
>NZ_JBGFFF010000034.1:0-35052 GCF_056175785.1 Acidovorax sp. LjRoot204 | reverse complement strand
GCCCCCGGGCAGCTTCCCCATCACCGACGAGCGCGACGCGGCGCTGGGCCCCGAGACGGTGTGCCTGCAGGCCGACGAGCATGTGGGCTTCATGTCCATGCTCGACCACATCGTGCAAAGCGCGCGGCCCCACTTGGAGCGCCTGAACGCCCGCCRCCGCGAGACCATCCCCGCCAGCGAGCTGGTGCTGGGCGTGCAGTGTGGTGGCAGCGATGCGTTCTCGGGCGTCACCGCCAACCCCGCCGTGGGTTTTTGCGCCGACCTGCTGGTGCGCGCCGGCGCCACCGTGATGTTCAGCGAGAACACCGAGGTGCGCGACGCCGTGGAGCAGCTCACCAGCCGCGCAGCCACGCCCGAAGTGGCTGACGCTATCGTGCGCGAACTGGGCTGGTACGACCGCTATCTGGACCGGGGCCGCGTGGACCGCGCGGCCAACACCACGCCGGGCAACAAGGCGGGTGGCTTGTCCAACATCGCCGAGAAGGCCATGGGCTCCATCATCAAGAGCGGCACCGCGCCCATTGCGCATGTGCTGGCCCCGGGCGAGAAGCTGCGCCGCGACCAGCGCGGCCTGGTGTACGCCGCCACGCCCGCCAGCGACTTCATCTGCGGCACGCTGCAACTGGCTGCCGGCATGAACCTGCAYGTGTTCACCACCGGCCGGGGCACACCCTACGGTCTGGCCGAGTGCCCTGTGGTCAAGGTCGCGACGCGCACTGATCTGGCGCGCCGCTGGCACGACCTGATGGACATCAACGCCGGCAAGATCGCCGATGGTGAGGCCACGATCGAACAGCTGGGATGGGAGATGTTCCACCTGCTGCTCGACGTGGCCAGCGGTCGCAAGAAGACCTGGGCCGAGCAGTGGCAACTGCACAACGCGCTGGTGCTGTTCAACCCGGCGCCCGTCACCTAAACCCTGCCGGGCCCTGGCCCTTTGTGTTCCCCCTTCAACAGCCCTTGCCTGCAAGGGCTGTTGTCCTTGAAAGACCGCATCTCATGGGGCATTCCCGATTTTCTGACCGCAAGGTTGTGGTGGCGCTGGCGCTGCTGTGCTGCCTGCTCTGGGGCAGCTCGTACCCCGCCATCAAGACCGGGTACGCCTGGTTCGGCATCTCACGCAATGACATCCCCACGCAGCTCGTATTCGCGGGCTGGCGGTTTCTGGGCGCAGGGCTGATCCTGCTGGCCTGGGCTGTAGCCACGCGCAAGGCCATCTGGGGCTTGGGCTTCACAGCAGGGCGGCAGCTGATGGCACTGGGGCTGGCACAGACCACGTTGCAGTACGTGTTCTTCTACATAGGCCTGGCACACACCACGGGCGTCAAGGGCTCCATCATGAACGCCACCGGCACGTTTTTCAGCGTGCTGCTGGCGCACTGGGTCTATCACAACGACCGCCTCAGCCACGCCAAGCTGTGGGGCTGCCTGGTGGGCTTTGCGGGCGTGATGGTGGTGAACCTGGGGCGCGGCGCGCTGGACCTGGACTTCACGCTGCTGGGCGAAGGCTTTGTGGTGATCGCCGCCCTCGTGCTGGCCGCGGCCAGCATCTACGGCAAGCAGGTGTCGCAGCGCATGGATTCCGTCGTGATGACGGGCTGGCAGCTGGGCCTGGGCGGCGTGGCGTTGTTGGCCATTGGCTGGGCGCTGGAGGGATCGCTCACGGGCTTCACCTGGGGCTCTGCGCTGCTGCTGGTGTACCTGGCGCTGCTGTCGTCGGCCGCGTTCTCGCTGTGGAGCATTTTGCTCAAACATAACCGCGTGAGCCAGGTCACGGTGTTCAACTTCACCGTGCCGATCTTTGGCGCGGCGCTGTCGGCATTGTTTTTGGGCGAGGCGCTGTGGGAGTGGAAGAACCTGCTGGCCCTGGTGCTGGTGTGTGTGGGCATCTGGCTGGTCACGCGCGATACGGCCAGCGCCACCAAATAGACTCGGCCCATGGCTTTCATACTTTCCCGCGAAGCGTTTCAACACGCGCTGCACGGCCAGCGCACCGATCTTTTCACCCTGCGCAGCCCCGGCGGGCTGCAGGTGGCCGTGAGCAACTATGGCGCCCGCCTGGTGCAGGTGGCGGTCCCCGATGGGCAGGGCGGTCTGGCCGATGTGGCGCTGGGCTACGACAGCCTGCAGAGCTACCTGGACGGGCAGCTCTCCATGGGCGCACTCATTGGCCGCTGGGCGGGGCGGCTGCGTGCGGGCACGCTGACCCTGCCGGATGGATCGCGCCAGCAACTGCCCACTAACAGCGGGCCACACCATCACCACGGCGGCCCGCTCGGCAGCCGCTTCCAGGTGTTCGCGGTGGAACACGTGCAGGCTGATGCACTGACCATGAGCCACACCTTCCGCACCGAGGACGACGGGGTGCCCGGCACGGTGCGCCTGCAGCTCCACCTGCAGGTCACAGCGGACAACGCGTTGCACATGGCCTGGACGGCCAAGGTGCTCCATGCCCCTACGGTGCTCAACCTCACGGGGCATGCGTTCTTCAACCTGGCAGGCCAGGGCAGCACCCACGGCCACACCCTGCAGGTGCCCGCCAGCCGCTATGTGCCCCTGGCGGCCGATGTGTGCCCCACCGGCGCGCTGGCGGCCGTACAGGGCACGCCGTTCGACTTCCGCCAAGCCCGTGCTGTGGCGGATGCCATCGCAACCCCCCATGAGCAGCTGGCCGTGGCGGGCGGGCTGGACCACTACCTGGTGCTGGACGACCAGGCGGCACCCCTTGCCCCTCCCTCGTCATCCATCACGCCACCGGGCCTGCGCCTGGCCGCGCTGCTGGGCGAACCGGTGAGCGGCCGCGCGATGGAGGTGTGGAGCACCGCCCCGGGTGTGCAGGTGTATGCAGGCCACGGCCTCAAGGCCGACCCCGCGCGGGACCGTGGGCGTGGAGTGGGGCAGGGCGGCTGGCTGTGGCAGCCGGGCGACGGTATCTGCCTGGAGCCCATGGAGTACCCGGATGCGCCCAACCACGCGGGCTTTCCGGTGCGCTGGTGGCTGCCAGGCGAAGTGGTACGGGGCGCCATCGTGTACCGCTTTATCAGTGGCTGATCGCTTGTGGGGTGGTCTGGCAAGCCCGTGCCGCGCTACCATGCCGCCTGGCTTTTAACCGAGGTGGCTCATGCACATGTCCAACGCCCCCAGCACCCAGTGGAAAGAAGTGGTGGCACCCGATGAAGCGCAGCGCTTTGCGGGCTATGCGCGCCAGTTTGCCGAGCTGCAGGCGCGCAAGTCGCAAAAATACGGCGCCGGGCGGGGGCTGCACCGCAAGCAGCTGACCGCCGCGTATGGCCGCCTGGAGGTGCTGGGCGAACTGCCCACGTTTGCGGCCCAGGGCTTGTTCGCGCGGCCGGCGCAGTACGACGTGCGGGTGCGGCTGAGCAACGGCGGCATGGACAAGGCGGCGGACCACAAGCCCGACATCCGGGGCTTTGCGATAAGTGTACGGGGCGTGCAGGGCGACTCTGCCTTGGGCAACGGGCCCGCAAAAAGCCAGGACTTCCTGCTCATCAACCAGGAAAAGTTCGCCTTCCCCCAGAGCGCAGAGTTTGTGGATTTTGTGGTCGCTGCGTCGCACGGCGGCGGCGCGCTGATCAAGTTCCTGGTGCAGCGCCATGGCTTGCTGGGTGCGGCCCGGCAGATCGCCAAGACGGTCAAGACCTTTGGACGGCCCTTTGGCGGCTTTGCATCGCATGCCATGTTCAGCGCTGCGCCCATTGCCTGCGGGCCCTATGCCGTGCGTGTGCGCCTCGTGCCCCATGCATCCAACGGCGCGCCCGTCAGGCAGGTACAGCACGACTGGGATGCCGAATTCTCCGGCCGCCTGCGCCAGCAAGACCTGCAGTGGGACCTGCAGCTGCAGCCGTTCGTGGACGAGGCCACCACCCCGATTGAGGATGCCAGCGTGGACTGGCCCACGCCCTACACCACCGTGGCCCGGCTCACCCTGCCGCGGCAGGACCCTGCCGCCGATGCAGCCCTGGCCGCCGAGGTGGAGGCCGCTGTGTTCGACCCCTGGCAGGCGCTGGCTGCGCATCGGCCTCTGGGCGACGTGATGCGGGCCCGCAAGGTGGTGTATTTCGAGAGCCAGAAAGGCCGTGGCGCCGCGTGACCTGCGGGGTGCAGCGACCGGGGCGCTTCGTGAGGAGGCTCTCACATGACTCAGAAAAGCAAAAAGGGACTTTGAACAGCTTCTAAGTTTCGTCTAAGTGTTGGTGCCCACACTGCCCTCCATCGCAACTCCGATTGGAAAGGCACCACACCATGAACACGACACCGCTCACCTCCACCCCCCGCCGCCTCATCCTGGCCCTGGTGGCCGCCGGTGCGGTGGGTGCGACGGGCGCAGGCCTCATCACCGGGCACCAGGCCCGCGCATTGACTCCGCCTCCCGCCCTCGTGGCCCAGACGCCCGCCGCCCCTGGCGGGGCCTTGCCCAGCTTCGCGCAGATCACCGCGCAAAACGGCCCTGCAGTGGTCAATATCAGCGTGACGGGCAGCACCAAGGCCGCTATGGCCGATGACGACGGCGAAGACGAAGGCCAGCCCGCCGCGCGCCAGGGCCGGGCGCCTCAGATGGACCCGAACGATCCGTTCTACCAGTTCTTCCGCCAGTTCGGTTTTCCGGGCGGCATGGGGCCACAGGCCCAGCCCAACGTACCCACGCACGGCCAGGGCTCCGGCTTCATCGTCAGCCCCGATGGCCTGGTGCTGACCAACGCCCATGTGGTCAAGGGTGCCAGCGAAGTCATCGTCAAGCTCACCGACCGCCGCGAGTTCCGCGCCAAGGTGCTGGGCTCTGACCCCAAGACCGACGTGGCCGTGCTCAAGATCGACGCCAAGAACCTGCCCACCGTGCGCCTGGGCAGCACACGCGACCTGCAGGTGGGTGAATGGGTGCTGGCCATCGGCTCGCCCTTYGGCTTYGARARCASSGTGACGGCSGGYGTSGTSAGCGCCAAGGGCCGCTCGCTGCCCGAYGACAGCCTSGTGCCCTTCATCCAGACCGATGTSGCGGTGAACCCTGGCAATTCGGGCGGGCCTTTGTTCAATGCGCGCGGTGAAGTGGTCGGCATCAACTCGCAGATCTACAGCCGCTCGGGTGGCTACCAAGGGGTGTCGTTCTCCATCCCGATCGAGCTGGCGGCCAAGATCAAAGACCAGATTGTTGCCACCGGCAAGGTGCGCCACGCACAGCTGGGCGTGGCCGTGCAAGAGGTGAACCAGGCGTTTGCCGAGTCGTTCAACCTCGACAAGCCCGAAGGCGCGCTGGTGGCCAGCGTCAGCAAGGGCAGCCCCGCAGAGAAGGCCGGCCTGMAGGCGGGCGACGTGATCCGCMAGGTGGACGGCCAGCCCATCGTCGCCTCGGGCGACCTGCCCGCCTGGGTGGGCCAGGCGCAGCCGGGCCAACAGGCCAAGCTGTCGGTGTGGCGCCAGGGCAAGCCGCTGGAGCTGACGGCCACCCTGGGCGACGCCAGCGACAAGGCGATCAAGCAGGCGCGCAACGACGATGCCGTGGGCAAGGGCCAACTGGGCCTGTCATTGCGTCCGCTGGACCCGCAGGAGCGGCGCGCGGCAGGCCTCAATGAGGGCCTGGTCATCGAGCAGGCGCGCGGCCCCGCCGCTGCGGCCGGTGTGCAGCCGGGCGACGTGCTGCTGGCCATCAACGGCGCGCCCATCAAGGACATCACGCAGGTGCGTGCCGCCATGGCCAAGGCGGGCAAGTCAGTGGCGCTGCTGATTGAGCGCGACGGCGACAAGATCTTTGTGCCCGTGCGCCTGGGCTGATCCATGGCCTGCGCCTGCCGTCGGCTCTGTCCCTGCGGCAGGCGCTGCACATCAGCGCGGCAGCGCCTCCACTTCCTTGGTCCAGCGGTCGATCAGGCGCCGGCGCTCGGCGGCCTTGCCGTATTTCTCGAAGTCGTATTTGATAAGCTTCACGTTGTCCAGCGTCGGGATGCGCGGGTCCATCTTGAAGGTCTTGTTGGCGGGCACCTGGTAGCTGCCCACCTGGGCGCCCACGGCCTGGCCTTCGGGGCTCATCAGCCAGTCGTAGTACTTTTTGGCGTTGTCCATGTTGCGCGCGCCCTTGACCAGCGCAATGCCGCCCACCTCGTAGCTGGTGCCTTCACAAGGCGCCTGGGTTTTCACCGGGTACTTGTCGGCCTTCCATTTTTCAAAGTTGAACATGAAGGTGATGCCCACACCCACCTCGCCCTTGGCCACATTGGGCGCCTGTGCCTGGCCGCTGCGGGTGTAGGTGGTGGTGTTCTTGTGCAGGGCCTTGAGGTAGTCGAACGCCTTGTCTTCGCCCATCAGCTGCACCAGCCCCGCAATCACGGTGTAGGCCGTGCCGCTGGAGGCAGGGTGCGAGATTTCCACCTCGCCCTTGTAGGCAGGCTTGATCACGTCGGACCAGCACTGCGGCTCCGGCAGCTTTTTCTTCTTGAGCGTTTCGGTGTTGTAGCCAAAGCCGATAGCCGAGCTGTAAAAGCCCCCCACCTGGTGGCCCGACATGGCGTACTGGCGCACGCTCCAGCCATGCAGGTCATGCAGATAGGCGGGGCGGTATTCGGCCAGCAGGCCTTGCTCCGCCGCCTGCAAGAAGGGGTCGCCCGTGCCGCCCCACCAGATGTCGGTCTTGGGGTTGTTGGCCTCGGCGCGCAGCTGCGCGGCAATCTCGCCCGTGCCCTTGTGGGCCTGGTTCACCTTGATGCCCGTCTTGCGGGTGAACTCCTTGGCGGCCGCTTCGCACCAAGGCGCGTCGGTGCTGCACAGCGCGTTGACCACGCCCTGGGCCTGGGCGCTAGTGGAAGCCAGTGCGGCCAGCGCAACGGCCGCAGCAACGTGGTGGAGAGGGGGGAATGCCATCGGAATCGCCATCGGTCTTGCTCCTTGTGTTTTGTGGTGGTGGCCCGGCCCCTGGGGCGGACGGTGTGCGCGTGGCGCTTTCATTGTGACAGTGATGTGTCAAATTTAAGTCGTTCTGGCAACCCGGTGCTGCGCCAGCGCCCATGCCGCCGCTATCCTTGGCAGCCAGCCCATTTCCTGCACTTCTGACCGACCGACCTTTCTGCCCCCTTGCCATGCGCCTGCTGCTTGTTGAAGACGATTCCATGATCGGTGAAGCCGTGCTGGACCTGCTGCGCGCCGAGCAGTACGCGGTGGACTGGGCGCGCGATGGCGACGCGGCCGACACGGCCCTGCGCACCCAGGCGTATGACCTGGTGCTGCTGGACCTGGGCCTGCCCCAACGCGATGGTCTGACCGTGCTGCGCGACCTGCGCGCCCGCAAGAACCGCACCCCCGTGCTGGTGGCCACCGCGCGCGATGCCGTGGCGCAGCGCATCGAGGGGCTGGATGCCGGGGCCGACGACTACGTGCTCAAGCCCTATGACCTGGACGAGCTGCTGGCCCGCATCCGTGCCCTGCTGCGCCGCGCAGCGGGCCGTGCCGAGCCGGTGTATGAACACCAGGGCGTCAGCATCAACCCCGCCACGCGCGAGGTCACCGTGCGCGGCACGCCCGTGGTGCTGTCGGGGCGCGAATGGGCGGTGCTGGAGCCGCTCATTGCCCGCCCCGGCATGGTGCTGTCGCGCCAGCAGCTGGAGGACAAACTCTACGGCTGGGGCGACGAGGTGAGCAGCAACGCGGTGGAGGTCTACATCCACGGCTTGCGCAAAAAGCTGGGGCCCGAGTTGGTGCTGAACGTGCGCGGGGTGGGCTACCTCGTGCCGAAGGCATGACCCCCCTGAGCGGCTTCGCCGCTTCCCCCCAAGGGGACGACAGCCTTTGCTGCGGGGCGGCCCTTGCTGGCTGCCCCCGCGCAATCTCCCGCCCTGAGCATGCGGCGGGGATGGATGGATAGAGATGAAGAACGTGCCAACCACCTCCTGGCGCAGCGCGCTGCAGTCCATGCTCCCGCGCTCGCTGCGCATGCGGCTGCTGATGTTTTTGCTGGCTGCCATCGTGCTGGCAGGCGCAGTGCAGGGCGCACTGGCCTACCGGGGGGCGCTGGAAGAGGCCGATGCGCTGTTCGACTACCACATGCAGCAGACGGCGCTGGCTTTGCGCTCGGGTCTGCCGGTGGATGCCCAAGGCCTGGGCCCGGGCCTGGACCCCGAGGACGAGAATCACGAGTTCATCGTGCAGGTGTGGACCAACGAAGGCCTGCGCATTTTTGAATCGGCCGTGGGCGCCGCCCTGCCACAGATTGCCGTGCTGGGCTTCACCAACGTGCAGGCGCGTGGCGGCACCTACCGGGTGTTCTCGATGCAGACGCGCTCGCAAGTCATCCAGGTGGCGCAGAACATGGCTGCGCGGCGAGACATGGCCCGCAGCCTGGCGCTGCGCACGCTGGCGCCGCTGGCCATCATGGCGCCGCTCTTGGTGCTGGCCGTGTGGTGGGGCGTGAGCCGGTCGCTGGCCCCGGTGGAACGCGTGCGCCGCCAGCTGGCAAAGCGCCAGGCCGACGACCTGTCGCCCGTGAGCGATGCACAACTGCCCGATGAGGTGCAGCCGCTGGTGAGCGAACTCAACCTGCTGTTCGAGCGCGTGCAGCACGCGTTCGAGGCGCAGCAGCACTTTGTGGCCGACGCCGCGCACGAGCTGCGCTCCCCCCTGGCCGCACTGCGCCTGCAACTGCAGGGCCTGCAACGTGCGGGCGACGACGCCGCGCGGGCGGCCGCCATCGAACGCCTGTCGGCCGGCATCGAGCGCGCCACGCGGCTGGTCGAGCAGCTGCTGACCCTGGCCCGGCAGGAGGCCAGCACGGCCGTCAACGATCCGGTGGACCTGCGCGCCACGGCGCAACTGGCGCTGGCCGACGTGGCCCCCGCTGCCCAGGCGCGCAGCATGGATGTAGGCCTACTTGAATCGGACGCCGCCACCGTCACCGGCAATGCCGAGGCCCTGCGCATGCTGGCCCGCAATCTGCTGGACAACGCCATCAAATACAGCCCGCCCGGCGGCCAGGTGGACCTGCAGGTGCGCCGCGAGGGCGACCACGCCGTGCTCACCGTGGAAGACAGCGGCCCCGGCATCGCCCCCGAGCACCGCGAGCGGGCCATGCAGCGGTTTGTGCGCGTCACCGCCGACGGTGCGCCCGGCAGCGGTCTGGGTCTGGCCATCGTGCAGGCCATCGCCCAAAGCCATGGCGCCACCGTGGCGCTGGACAGCTCGGCGCGCCTGGGCGGCTTGCGGGTGACCGTGCGGTTTGCGGCTGCCAAGCCCTGAGCTGTGTGATGCCCTGTTTGCTATTAATTGCATAGCTGTCCAGGAATATTGCACTAGCGCTATCGGCTCAAAATACCTCAAAAGCACCCGCAGAGTGCTTCAAAGCGCCTCGTCACGTGCGCGCCACGCCGCAAGGGGCCTGCCCCGCACAATGCGGGGGTAGCGCGCAGGCTGTGCCGGTTCCTGGTCCGCCTGCGTCCACTTCCATCACCGTACACACGCATCGGCATGAACTTCATCGTTTTGGGCGCAGGCGCCATTGGTTGTTATGTGGGTGGGCGCCTGGCCGCACATGGCCAGCCGGTGTGCCTGGTGGGGCGGCCGCATGCGCTGGAGCCCATCGCGCTCCGCGGTCTTCAGGTCACTGACCTGGACGGCTTTGACCGCACCGTGCCCACGTCCGCACTGCAACTGGCTGCCACGCTGGCCGACGCCGCGCCCGGTGCCGACAGCATCATCCTGCTGTGCGTCAAAAGCGGCGCCACCGAGTCTGCCGCGCGCGAGCTGGCGGCGACCTGTGCGCCCGGCACACCGGTGATCTCGCTGCAAAACGGCGTGGACAACGTGGCCCGCATCGCTGCCTTGGCGCCCGGCCTGAACGTGCTGGCGGGCATGGTGCCCTACAACGTGGTGCTGCGCGGCGCGCAGGTGCACCGCGCCACCGCAGGCCATCTGCAGCTGCAGCGCGACGCGGTCACGGAGCGCATCGCGCCCCTGTTCAACGCCGCCGGCCTGGCCACCACACTGCCGCCAGACATCCGCGCGGTGCAGTGGGGCAAGCTGCTGCTCAACCTCAACAACCCGGTCAATGCGCTGTCCAACCTGCCCCTGCGGCAAGAGCTGCTGGACCGCGACTGCCGCCGTGTTTTTGCTGCGCTGCAGACCGAGGCGCTGCGCGTGATGGCGCGCGCGGGCATCACGCCCGCCCAGGTCACCGCCGTGTCGCCCACGCTGCTGCCCCATGTGCTGCGCCTGCCCAACTGGCTGTTCACACGACTGGCAAAGCGCATGCTGCAGATCGACGCCACGGCCCGCTCGTCGATGTGGGACGACCTGGAGGCCGGGCGCGTGACGGAGATCGACGCGCTGTGCGGCGCCGTGGTGCGGCTGGCGGCGCAACGGGGCATGGCGGCAACGCTCAATGCGCGCATGTGCGAGCTGCTGGGCGGCCCGCGCCAGCGCCTCACGGGCAAGCAGATGCGCCAGATGCTGGGGCTGTGAGTCTGGAGTTGGGTTGTGACCGTTGATCAGGCCGCGGGTGCTGCGCTGTCCAGCGGCACGCGCAGCCCGGTCTTGAGGCTGGCCAGCGCCACCGAGGTCCGAAAGCGCTTGATGTTGTCGTCCCCCTCAAACAGCCGCCGCGTCAGCGCCTCGTAGTCCGCCATCGACGCCACGTTCACCACCAGCAGGTAGTCTGCCTCGCCCGTCACGCTGTAGCACTGCTGCACCGCGTCTTCCGCCGCAATGCGCGCGCGCAGCGGGGCGGTGCGGTCGGGGCGCTCGTTGTCCAGGTGCACCTCCAGCACGATGGTCAGCGGCTTGCCCACCTTCACCGGGTCCAGCATGGCCACGTTGGCGCGGATCACGCCGCTGTCCTTGAGCCGCTGAATGCGCCGCTGTACCGCAGGCGCCGACAGGTTCACCGCCTGCGCAATCGCGCGCTGGGGCGTGGTGTTGTCGGCCTGCAGGATGTCGAGGATCGCGAGGTCGAAGCGGTCAAGTGCTGCCGGGGTGGCCATGGAGGTTCCTTGGAACGGGGTCTCAGGGTGAGCGAAAGTTGCGCGCAAGCCCCGAAATTCGAGCCAAAAGCACGCTGGGGTCGCACTATATTTTCAGCCCATGAGCGCTTCCCCCCTCCGTTCTCTTCTGCACCGGTTCTTCCCCTTCCTGGCCGTGCTGGGTTCCGTCACCGCGTTGGGCATTGGCACCTCGTGGGCCAAGCACTGGCTGTTTCCGGTGGTAGGGGCGCAGGGCACCACCGCCGTGCGCGTGGGTTTTTCGGCGCTGCTGGTGCTGCTGCTGTGGCGGCCCTGGCGCTGGCACCTGTCGCGCGCCGATGCGCGGGCCGTCATGCTGTACGGCGCGGCGCTGGGGGGCATGAACCTCATGTTCTACATGTCGCTGCGCACCCTGCCGTTTGGCCTGGCGGTGGCCATCGAGTTCGCCGGGCCGCTGGCCGTGGCGATCTGGTCGTCGCGTCGCGCGGTGGATTTTGTGTGGGTGGCGCTGGCTATCGCGGGTCTGGGCATGCTGCTGCCGCTGGGGCTCAACGGCAGCACGCTGGACCCGGTGGGCGTCTTCTACGCCCTGGGCGCGGCCGTGTTCTGGGGGCTGTACATCGTGTTCGGCAAGCGCGCCGGACATCTGCACGCGGGGCATTCCGTATCGCTGGGCCTGCTGGTGGCCGCGCTGGTGGTGGTGCCGGTGGGCGTGGTGCATACGGGCGCGGCGCTCTTGTCGCCCGCCGTGCTGCTCATTGGCGTGGCGGTGGCTGCGGTGTCCAGCGCCATCCCGATCTCGCTGGAGATGATGGCCCTGAAGCGCCTGCCCAAGGAGGCCTTCGGCATCATGATCAGCATGGAGCCTGCGGTGGCTGCACTGGTGGCCATGGCGCTGCTGGGCGAGCACCTGAGCGTGGTGCAGTGGCTGGCCATTGGCTGCATCATGGCCGCGTCGATGGGCAGTGCCATGACTGCTGCCCGGCCCGCTGCTGCAGACCGCGCGGCACCGCAGGCGGCCTGAGGGCGGTGCCATGGCACGGCGCATTGCCTGACAGTGGTGTGGTCTGCAGGCTGGCAAGGGCGGCCTAGCTGCAGGGCTAAAAAAGGACAGTGACGGCACCCCGTTGGCGCCGTCGCCCCATGTCCAAGGAGCCGATCATGATTCCAGCCACTACCCCCATCCCTTCCGCTGCGACCGCCACACCGGTGGACAAAGACCTGGCCGAGCAAGCGCGCCCCGGCTACGGAATCCCGTCGCAAGATCCCCGGACCGGCGCACAGACCGCGTTGGAGCCTGAAGACGCAGAGCGCGAAGCCCACTCCGCCTTGATGGGCGGCGGCATGATGGCTGGCGCAGCAGCCGGCGCCGCTGTGGGCGTGGCCGTCGCGGGCCCGGTGGGGGTGGTGGTTGGGGGCACTTTGGGCGGCATCGCCGGTGCGCTGGGTGGTGCCGCAGCGGGCACCATGGTCAGCCCGGATGATCCTTTGGCCGATGCTGTGGCCGCAGAACACCTTGCGCCGCCCCGGCGAGGGCCGGAAGGCAAGACAGACCCGAAGTAGGGTGTTCGGGGCTCACTACAGGCTGGCAGGTGCAGCGTACGTAGTGTGTGAGTTTGCTTCAAATTTGATAGCTGCCGGCGCATATTGCACTAGCGCTTGCCGCCATTTTGGCTGTGAATTTGGTCCCCTCGACAGGAATCGAACCTGTATCTAGCGCTTAGGAGGCACTCGTTCTATCCATTGAACTACGAGGAGGCAAGGCAGCCGCGCATTGTAGTGGCGCGCGGCTGCGTCTCTGGCCGCCTGGACCTCAGTCGTATTTCACGGTGTAGATGATGTCCACCGCACTCTTCTCGCCGGTTTGCCCGCGCAGGGTGAGGCGGCGGGAGAGGTCGTAAAAGATGTAGAGCGTGCCCAGCGTGCCCGACAGGCTGCGTTCATATGTCACGTACAGGTCTTTGGACAGGCGCTTGCCGAAGGTGAGGGCGGCGGCGCTGGCGTCCTCACCCGTGGTGGCGCCGCGAAAGCCGATTTCGTCCAGGCCCAGGCGGCTGGCGGCGTTGGCCGTGGGGCTTTGGCCGCCGTTGCGGCCCAGCAGCGCCAAGGCGGCCTGTTGCAGCACGGCCGCTTCGGCGCCTCCGGCCGAGGCATTGCGGCCCAGCACCACCCACGACAGCTTTTCGGCATCGGGCAGTTCAGGGTCGGAATACAGCGTGACGCGTGGCGCCTGCGCGCTGCCGGTGACCTGCACGCCCGCGCGCACGCTGATGTTGGGGCGCAGCGCCAGGATGTCGAGCGAGGGGTTGTTGTACGGGCCGTTGAAGCGGATGAGGCCTGTCTCCACATCCAGCATCTGGCCCCAGGCGCGGTAGCGGCCCTGGTCGGTGCGCACCTCGCCGGTCACACGCGGCGGGGCGCCGGGCACGGCGCTGCTGCGGATGTCCACCTCGCCGGTCAGCCGGGTGGTGATGCCCTGGCCCTGCAGCGCAAAGTCGCGCCCCAGGTTGAGGGTGACGGCGATGTCGGGCGGCTTGGCGGTCTCTGCCTGCGCGGCCACCTGGTTGGCCTTGGCGGCGGTCTGGGCCTTGGCCTGGTCTTCGCGGTCCTTGGCGGCGGAGCGCACGACCACGTCTGATCCCAGGCGCGGCGCAGATTCATCCGGCAGGATGATGGTGGCGCGGTCGGTGGTGAGCTTGCCGCGCAGGCTGATCTGGCCCTGCTGCAACTGGGCCTGCAACTGGCCCGACACGCTGACCTGCCGGTCGGCACGCACCAGCACTTGCAAGGCCTTGGCCTCGGCCTGCAGGGACATGGTGATGCCTGACATGCCCGTGCCTGTAGTGGCGCTGTCGCCCCAGGCCACTCGGCCGGTGGCGGTCAGCGTGCCGCCGTCTTGCGCGGCGGCTGTGCGGTTGCCGCTGAAGCCTGCGATGCGCGCGCTGCTGCCCCGCCCGCCTTGCAGGCGGAACTCGGTGATATTGAGCTGGTTGCCCTGCAGCGTAGCGCGAAGTCGGCCGCCTTGCAGGTCCACGCCGTCCACTACCGATCTCACTGCCATGTCATCGGCGCCCAGGGTGCCCGCCCAGCGCGGCGCATCGCGCGTGCCCGACAAGGTCGCACTGGCGTCCAGCGTGCCGCGCACGCGCCAGCCGGGTGGTGCCAGCGCAGACCACACGCCCACGTCGGGCAGGCGGGCGCGCAAGGTGCCRGCCAGTGGCGCGTCGGCAGGCCAGGTGATGGCGGCAGCGGTGTTGGCGGCGGCCAGGCGCGTGCTGGCGGTGGCGTCGATCTCACCCGCGCGGTCGCTGGCCCAGAGCAGGCGCGCGCGCAGCGTGTCGCCTTCGGCGGTGACCGTGATTTCTGCTTGGCGCACACCGGCGGGAGTGCCTGGGGCGCTTGATGTGCTGGATGCACCTGCAGGCGGCGTGGCCGCAGTCGCCAGCACGGTGGTGGCTCCGGCGCCGGTGCCCTGGCCGCTGCTTTGCCCCGCTGTGACGGCCGTGGCATCGCCCGCCAGGATGCGCAGGTCGCCACTGGCGCGGCGCAGGCTGGCGCTGGCGCGCAGGGCGTCGCCCGTGGTGTCCACGTTCCATTGCCCGTCGAGCACGATACTGCTGGCCAGCCCCATGCGCGCAAGCAATGGCTGCGCGGGCTGGCCTGCGGCGGCGGGCGTCTCGCCCAGGCCCAGCGCATCCACCCAGGCCATGGGCAGGCCCTGCAGCGTGCCCTGCGTTTGCAAGCGCGAGAGTGCGTTGGGTGCGGTGGCGGCAGACCATTGCGCCGGCGACCAGCGCAGGGTGACGGTGCCCGGCAAGGGACCGGTGACGCGGGCCTGACCGGCTGATGCCTGCAGGCTGAGGGATGTGGTGGTGGGTGATGGTGCCGCACGCCCACTGGCCGGTGACGGGGGGGCGCTGGGGGTAGGTGCGCCGGTGCGCACGGTCAGGCCCAGGGGCTCTGCCAGTTGCAGCGTCCACGGCCCGGGGCGCTGCGCGGCCTGGGCTTGCAGGCGCAGTTCACTGACTTGCAACTGCCATTGCCCGGCACCCACCATCGTGCTGGCAAGGCGAGTCTGTACCGCCGCCTGCGTGGCCTGGGGCGCGGGTGTGCGGACCTCGCCGGTCAGTGCCAGAGTGGCCTGCGCCAGGTTGCCGCCCAGTTCGGCCTTGAAGGCGCGCAGTTGCAGGGCTTGCCCGGCGGATGTGCCGCCGCTGGCGTTGGTGGTGGCCGGGAGCGTCAGGTCCAGCTGGGGGGTGTTCAGCGTGGCCTGCAGATCAAAGCGGTCAGGGTTGCGGGCGGGTGCGCTGTTGGCGGTGGCAGTCTGAAGTTGCTCAGTCAACGTCTGCCATCCACCCTTCCAGCGCGCGGTGATCTGTGCGGCGCCCTGGGCGCTGGCCCCTTGCAGAGTGCGCTGTACGGAGGTGCCCACCACGGGCAGGCCGGCCAGCCAACGCTGCGTGAGTGCTGCATCGGCCCACTGCAGCTGCAGGTCGCCAGCGCCGCTGCGCGGGGCCAGTGTGCCTTGTGCCTGTGCGGTGGCGCCGGGCACTGCCAGGGTGACCTTGCCTTGCGCAGATTGCGTGCCCAGTGCGACCTGCAGCCCGGTGGCTTCCACGCGGGCCTGCAATGCGTCCAGCAACAAGCGGTCCAGCCGCACCGTGCCGCCGTCGGCGGCCTGCCAGGTGCCTTGTGTGCTGAAGGTGTTGATGCGCAGCGGTGCGCCCGCTGCACCCGGGGTCTTTACGGTTGCTGCACGCGCCGCCGTGCCGGTGTCTGCCCGCACGTCGGCACTGAAGCGCACGGCGTCGCCCTGGGTTTGTGCGGTGACGCGGCCGGAGAGCGGGGCGGCGGCCAGCAGCGTGTGCAGGGCGTCGGGGCGCAGCGCGCGCAGGGTGGCTTGGCCCTCCAGGGCGTGGGTGGCTGGGGTGTAGTGGCCCTGTGCGGTGATGCTGCCCGCCCCCGCCTGCAGGGTGGCGCTGGGAACGGTCCAGCGGGTGCCGTCATAGCTTGCGCTGGCGTCCAGCGCGGTCAGCGGCAGGCGGGTGGTGTCCCAGGGGCCGGGCAGGTCGTTGCGCAGCGCGGCTTGCAGACTCCAGCCTGCTGTGCCTGTGCCACCGGATGTCGGCCCGGCTTGCAGCGTGCCGTGCAGTTGCGTGACCGGTGCCTGCGGCCACAGGGCTGCCAGATTGACGGCACGCAGCGTGGCGTTGGCAGACTGCAGGGGCTGCTGTGCCCACGGTGCCAGCGTGGCGGTCAGGTCGGCCTGCATGGGGTCGGCCGCAGGCGCAGGGGTCGCGCGTGGGGGCAGGGATTTGGATGCGCCCGGTTTGCTGGCAGGCGCAGCCACGGGCGGTGTGGCGGCTTCGCTGGTTGGTGCGGGCTTCAGGCGTGCCTGCAGTTGCAATTGGGCGGCGGCGGTGGCCAGCGTGCCCTGTAGCGTGGCGTGGGCGCCCACCTGCAGCGCGGCACCGCCCCCGGGCACGGCGGTTTGCACGGTGCCGTCCACGGTGGCATCCAGCGCCATGGGGGCTTGTGCGTCCAGCGTGGCGCGAGCGCTGTAATGGCCCTGGGCCAGTTCTACCGCGCCGATGTTCAGGCGGTGCTGGCGGCCATCAAACCGGTAGTCGCCCACCAGGCCCTGGGCCTCCACGGCGGGGGTGCCGGCCCACCGCAGCTGGTCTACCCGGAACGGCGCGCCCAGCTGCAGCGGCAGCACCAGGTCGGTGAGGGGCGTGGGCGGTGGCTCGGGCGTGTCGGCGGGGCGTGGCTGGGGCGTGATCAATACGCGGGCGGCATGCACCTCGCCCAGCTCCAGGCGGCGCTGCAGCAAGGGGGCCAGCTGCCAGCCCAGGCGGATGTCAGTCACTTCCACCACCAGGGTGGGGCTGCTCCAGCGCAGCCAGCCAATGCGCCCGCCGCTGCGCAGCGAGCCACTGACCTCCCGGCTTTCCAGTTGCTGGTTGGCGGGCAGGTATTGCGCCGCGCGGGCCAGCGTGGTGGCCAGTGATGTGCCGCTGCCCGCCCACCACCACAGCAGCGCGCTGGCCGCCAGCAGCAGGGCCACCAGGGCGATCAGCAGCCAGCCCAGAGTCCGCAGCACGCGCGGCGCGCGGGGCGCAGGAGGGCGTGGGGCCGACGAGGACCCGGCGCTGAAGTCCGATGCGCGGGCGCGGGGTGTGGGAAGGTGCGGGGCGTTCATTGCCATCAGAAGCTGAACCCCAGGCGCAAGTGCAGCCGCACTTCCTTGGTCTTGACGCCGTAGGCCAGGTCGGCCTGCAGCGGGCCCACGGGGCTGCGCCAGCGCACACCGGCACCCACGCCCACGCGCGGGCTCAGGTCACCCACCTTGTCGGCCACGGCGCCTGCATCCACAAACAGCGTGCTTTCCCAGTCGGTCATGGCACCCTGGTAGACGATGGGGCGCTGCCACTCCACGCTGCCCACGGTCAGGTAGCGGCCCCCATAGAGTTGCCCGTTGTCGGTGCGCGCGCCGATGCTGCGGTAGCCATAGCCGCGCACGGTGGTGTCGCCGCCCGTCACAAACAGCTGCGTGACGGGGATCTGCGCCCCCTCGCGCGCCAGCACGGCGCCTGCCTCGGCCCGCAGTGCTACGCGGGCATTGCGGCCGATGCCTGCATCGTCCTGCACGCGGCCTGCGGGGAGGAAGGACTGCCACCGCACCAGGGTGCGCACAAACGGGTCGCGCTCGGGCCGCAGGGTGGTGCCCAGGCCCAGCTCCACCGCCAGGCCATGGCCCCGGGTGGGGGCGGTGAGGCTGTTGAAGTAGCGGCCCGTCCACCCGTAGTTGATGCTCAGGGCCGTGCTGGTGTCGGAGGGCGACCGCGCGTTGTCGGTCAGGCCCTGGCTGTTGGCGTAGTCGTACTGCAAAAAATAATTGCGGTCGATGGATTTGGTGCTCTTGCTGCGGCCTGCGCGCAGACGGCCGCTGTTGACGTCGTAGTCGCCCGTGGCCTCGCGCAGCACCTGGCCGCCTGCGAACCAGCGCCAGCCGTTGTCGTTGGGCAGGTCCGTCCATTCGGTGTTGGCGAGCTTGGTTTCGCGGTCGAGTGCGAGTTTTGTCACCGCGCGCCAGCCGAGCACAGGCATCTGGTTGTGGATGTGCTCCAGTGACAGGCGTGCGCCGCTGTCGGTCGAGAAGCCGGGGCCGAACACCAGCTTTTGCATCGGGGCCTCGCGCACCTGGGCCACCACGGGGGCGGCCTGCGGGTCGGTGCCTTCGGTATCGAGCGTGAGGAACACGGCGTCGTAGTAGCCGCTGCTGGCCAGGCGCAGCTGGGCGTCCAGCATGTCGGCCTCGTCATACACCGCACCGGTGGGCAGGCGCGCCAGGCGCCGCGCACCGTCGCTGTCGTAGCGCTGGCTGCCCTGCACGCGCAAGGGGCCGAAGCGGTAGGCGGGGCCGGGGTCGTAGCTCACTCCCAGCTGGGCTTCGTGCCGGTCGGCATCGATCTCTGCCCGGCTGTTGGCGATGTGGGCCGTGGGGTAGCGCCGGGCCTGCAGCTGGCGCAGCCCGTCGGCCTTGGCGTTGTCCCAGGCCGATTGGGTGAAGGGCTGCCCGGGGGCGAGAGACCAGTTGCGCTGCAAGCGCTGCTGCCGCCGCGCCAGGTTGTCTTTGTCGGCATCGTCGGTGCCCGCCACAGTGATGTCGGCACGGGCAATGCGGGTTTGGGGGCCGGGCTCCACGGTGACAGTGACGGTGCGGGGCGCGCCCTTGTGGGTACCGGCGGTTTCCTGCGCCTCCGTCAGCTCCACGGTGATGGTGGGCGCGAAGTAGCCCAGGGTGCCCAGCAGTTCCCGCGCATTGGCATCAGTGGCGCCCAGCAGGCGCTGCAGCTCGTTGGCCTGCAGGTCGGGCAGCTGGCGAAAGCGCTGCAGCTCCAGGTGGCGCTCCAGCGTCTCGCGCACCGCGTCGGGGGCGCGCACCACCACGTCAAACGACGCGGCGCCATCGCTGGCGGCGGTGCTGGCCATGTCGCTGCGCGAGTCACCGGTCGTGGGCTCGTCGGCCCGTGGCAGCAGGCTGCAGCCGCTCAGGCACAGTGCGCCGGAAAGCAGCAACGCCGACCACAGGGCCGGCGTTGGGGTGGTAGCGGTGGCGGAGCGCAAAACGCGGAGAGGCACGGCGCGGAAGGATATGTCAGGGAGGTCGTATGGGGGGCGGACAAGCCTGCCAGCCTGTCCCATTCATCCCCGACTATGCCCTGAAACTGAAGCGCTCCCTGTCGGACAGATGCTCACAAGGCATCTGACCCCGGTACCGCGCCTATTTGGACAGCAGCCGCATGGTTTCTTCCAGCCCCTTGAGCGACAGCGGGTACATGCGGTTGCCCACCAGCTGCTGGATGATGCTAATGCTCTGGCGGTACTGCCACACGCCCTGGGGCTCGGGGTTGATCCACGCAAACTTGGGGAAGGCGTGGGTGAGGCGCTGGATCCACTCGGCACCCGGCTCCTCGTTGTTGTATTCCACACTGCCGCCGGGCTGCAGGATCTCGTACGGGCTCATCGTCGCGTCGCCCACAAAGATCAGCTTGTAGTCCTTGTTGTACTTGCGGATGATGTCCCAGGTCGGGAACTTCTCGGCAAAGCGGCGGCGGTTGTTCTTCCACATGAAGTCGTACACGCAGTTGTGGAAGTAATAGAACTCCAGGTGCTTGAACTCGCTCTTGACCGCACTGAACAGCTCTTCCACGCGCTGGATGTGCTCGTCCATCGTGCCACCCACATCCATCAGCAGCAGCACCTTCACGTTGTTGTGCCGCTCGGGCACCATCTTGATGTCCAGATAGCCCGCGTTGGCCGCCGTGCTGCGGATGGTGTCGGGCAGGTCCAGCTCCAGCTCATGCCCTTCGCGCGCAAACTTGCGCAGGCGGCGCAACGCCACCTTGATGTTGCGCGTGCCCAGCTCCTGCTGGTCGTCGTAGTCCTTGTAGGCGCGCTGCTCCCACACCTTCACCGCGCTCTTGTTCTTGCCCGCGCCACCAATGCGCACGCCCTGCGGGTTGTAGCCGCCGTGGCCGAACGGGCTGGTGCCGCCCGTGCCGATCCACTTGCTGCCGCCTTCGTGGCGYTCCTTYTGTTCYTCGARGCGCTTCTTSAGCGTCTCCATSARCTCGTCCCAGCCCATCTTCTCGATGKCGGCCTTTTSCTCGGGCGTGAGCTCGTTTTCCAGGATCTTGCGCAGCCAATCGGCCGGGATCTCCTTGGTGAAGTCGGCCASCATCTCCACGCCCTTGAAGTAGGCGSCRAAGGCSCGGTCGAACTTGTCGTAGTGCTTCTCGTCCTTGACCAGCGTGAGGCGCGAGAGGTTGTAGAAGTCGTCCAGGCTCCATGCGTCATCCGACTTGGGGCCCACCACACCGGCCTGCAGGGCTTCGAGCAGGGTGAGGTATTCCTTGACCGACACGGGCAACTTGGCCGAGCGCAGGGTGTAGAAGAAGTCGATGAGCATGATTTTGGCCTCTAGCGCTAGTGTTTATTGCGCATGACGCTCTAAAAGATATAGCAGCTGCGCCTTGGCCTCAGGCCATTCGCCGGCACGCATGCTGTACATCACCGTGTCGCGGATGGTGCCGTCGCGGCGCAGCGCGTGGCCTCGCAGCACGCCGTCTTTCTTGGCGCCCAGGCGCTCGATGGCGCGTTGTGACGCAAAGTTGTAGTTGTCGGTGCGCCAGCCCACCACATGGCAGCCCAGCGTGTCGAAGGCGTGGCCCATCATCAGCAGCTTGGCGGTGGTGTTGACGTGGGTGCGCTGCACGCTTTGGCAGTACCAGGTGTAGCCAATTTCCACGCGTTTCACAGCCGGCACGATGTCGTGGTAGCTGGTGGAGCCCAGCACTTTGCCGGTGGCGTCTTCCACCACGGCAAAGGCAAAGCGGTTGCCGTCCTCGCGCATCTTGAGCGCGGCTTCGATGTACGCGCGGGTGTCCTGCGGCTCGGGCACCGAGGTGAYGCGCAGCTTCCASAGCTSGCCRTCGGCGGCKGCGGCSCGCAGGCCYTCTTCATGGGCCAGCGCCAGCGGCTCCAGGCGGACTCCGAGATCGCGCAGCGTGACAGGTTCTACAAAAGCCATGGGTCTCTACCCCTTAATCATCAATCCTTGGACGGTTGGCTGCGACGGCTGTTCTGCCAGCGCCGCGCCGCATGCAGGCCCAGGCCGCCACCGATACCCACCAGGGCGATGCCCACCAGGCTGCCGGTGCCGTAGCCGGGCGCGAAGATATCGAGCCCCAACAGCTGGCTCAGCCAGAAACCCAGCAGGGCGCCCCCCACAAAGCCCACGGCATCGGCGACGCCGTGGGCCAGCAGCTGGCGGGTGTCGTCGTTGCTGTTGCCGTTGTTCACTCAGCGGTTCCTCTGGTTCATGAACACCAGCTTTTCAAACAGGCTCACGTCCTGTTCGTTCTTGAGCAGCGCCCCCACCAACGGGGGCACGGCCACCTTGTTGTCGGCGCTTTGCAGGGCGGTGAGTGGAATGTCTTCGGCCACCAGCAGCTTGAGCCAGTCGAKCAGCTCGSTGGTGGAGGGCTTCTTCTTSAGGCCCGGCAGGTTGCGCACGTCRTAGAASGTCTTCATCGCCACGCTGAGCAGCTCGCTCTTGAGCGTGGGGAAGTGCACGTTGATGATCTGCCGCATCGTGTCGGCCTCGGGGAACTTGATGWAGTGGAAGAAGCAGCGGCGCAGGAASGCRTCGGGCAGCTCCTTTTCGTTGTTCGACGTGATGAACACCAGCGGGCGGTGCTTGGCCTTGATGAGYTCACGCGTYTCGTAGCAGTAGAACTCCATGCGGTCGATTTCGCGCAGCAGGTCGTTCGGGAATTCGATGTCGGCCTTGTCGATCTCGTCGATCAGCAGCGCCACGGGGCGGTCGGCCGTGAAGGCCTGCCACAGCACGCCCTGGATGATGTAGTTGCGGATGTTCTTCACGCGCTCGGCGCTGTCGCCGTCGTTGAGCTGGCTGTCGCGCAAGCGACTCACCGCGTCATATTCATACAGGCCCTGCTGGGCCTTGGTGGTGGATTTGATGTGCCACTGCAGCAGGGGCATGTCCAGCGCCTGCGCCACTTCCTCGGCCAGCATSGTCTTGCCSGTGCCGGGCTCGCCCTTGATCAGGAGCGGCCGTTGCAGCGTGATGGCCGCATTCACGGCGAGCATCAGGTCTTGGGTGGCGACGTAGTTCTGGGAGCCTTGGAATTTCATGGGGGAAAACACCGGATCGTTGATGAATGGGCTTGACAGGGCGCTGGCTATAATCGAYGGCTGATCAGAGCCCAGAGCTGAACTTCCACGAGATTGTGCGCGCAAAATGAACAAAACGTTGACCACGCTATTTGCCCTGGCTGTCGCTTMCGTGACCGCCTTGTCCCACGCCCAGGAAGCCAAGGGCGACGTGGAAGCCGGCAAGCAAAAGATTGCCATGTGCATTGGTTGCCACGGCATCGTTGGCTACCAGGCCAGCTTTCCTGAGATCCACAAGGTGCCCATGATCTCGGGCCAGAGCGCCAAGTACATTGCGGCAGCGCTGGTCGCCTACCAAAAGGGCGAGCGCAAGCACCCCACCATGCGCGGCATCGCCGAGTCGTTGTCCGAGAAGGACATCGCTGACGTGTCGGCCTACTACGAACAACACGGCAAGACCGGTGCCGAACTGCCCGCCAAACCCTCGCGTGAACCCAGTGTGCAAGTGGCCGAGCTGCTGAAGAAGGGCGCTTGCGTTTCCTGCCACGGCGACAACTTCGCCAAGCCCATCGACCCCTCTTACCCCAAGATCGCCGGCCAGCATGCCGACTACCTGTTTGTGGCGCTCAAGGCCTACAAGGTTGAGAAGAACGCCAACGTGGGTCGTGGCAACGCCATCATGGGCGGTGTGGCCAAGCAGTTCACCAACGCTGAACTGAAGGCCTTGGCCAATTACGTGAGCGGCCTGGACGGCGACCTGCACACGGTGCCCCAGTCGCGCTTCCGTTGATCAGCAGTCTGGCTGACTACAACAAAAAAAGCCCGCTTCGGCGGGCTTTTTGCTGGCTGGTTGAATCTTCAACGGCTGGCGGCCCATGCCCCCAACGCCAGACATATGCAAGCCGTGACCGTCAGGCGCCATCGCAGCGGCAAATACCACGTGGGAAGCAAGGTGCGTGCAGCCAGCCGATGGTCTTGCACCAGGTGGGCTGCAAAGCCCGCGACCAGCAGCAAGGCCCCCGCGGCGGCAGGCAATAGCGTGGCAGGCCAGGCCATCAACGATGGCACCACGCTCCATACAAAGCAGCGCGTGCGCTCTGGGGCGCTCAGCCCGCTTTGTGCCATGGCAAAGCCCCAGTGCAGCGCACCCACGAAACTCAGGATCACTGCGCCGTAGGCCAGCAGCGCCGCGCTCCACCACGGTGTACTGGGCGCCCACAGGCCCACGGCTGCCAGCGCCAGGAACGGCAGCAGGCCGCCGTATCCCAGCCAGGCCACTGCCGGCGGGACGGGGGCAGAGGAGGGCGGAGGCAAAGGTTGTGTGGGCGTATGGATGTGCGTCGACATGAAAGCCTCCAGATAGGTGTCCGCATTGTCTGGAAAGTGAGACTCCCGAGTGCCATGCATGGTTGTGTGTGCCAGCCAACCGTCCTTTCGCGAGTGCCTCAAGCCCTGCGCCTACAGAGCTCTCCGGTATCGCCAGTTAAAATGTTGTTTGGGTGTCGGCGCCATGGTGGCTCGGCAGGTTCATGCGCTGGTCGGGCCGCCGCGCGGCTCTTCTGCGACCCATGAACTCCTCCCCCACCCTGATCCAGGTGGTTGGTGCCGTCCTGTTCGGCCTGGCCATTCTTCACACCTTCTCCACCAAGTATTTCGAGCACCTTGCGCACACGCAGCCCCGGCACGCGGGCATCTGGCATCTGCTGGGCGAGGTAGAGGTCGTGTTCGGCTTCTGGGCGATGGTGCTCATGCTGTTCATGTTCTCCATCAGCGGCAAGCAGGAGGCCACCGCCTACTTGGATTCGCGCAATTTCACCGAGCCACTGTTCGTGTTCGCGATCATGGTGATCGCCGCCACGCGGCCTATCCTGGAGCTGTCTGGGGCTCTTGTCCGGGCGCTTGCCGCTTTGTTGCCGGTACAGCGCGGCATGGCCATGTATTTTGTGGTGCTGGCGTTCGTGCCGCTGCTCGGGTCGTTCATCACCGAACCTGCGGCGATGACGCTGGCCGCGTTGATGCTGCGGGACACGCTGTTCTCCCACCCCATCTCCAGCCGACTCAAGTATTCGACCATCGGTGTGCTGTTCGTGAACATCTCGATTGGTGGAACGCTCACTTCCTTTGCGGCGCCGCCCGTGCTGATGGTGGCTGCCAAGTGGAACTGGGACATCTGGTTCATGCTATCCAACTTCGGTTGGAAGGCGGCGGTGGCCGTGCTCGTCAATGCGGCCATCGCGATGCTGATCTTCCGCAACCAGTTGGGCCACATGGGCCGTAAGATGCCCGCCTCCGAGTCCCCCATGCCGTGGACCGTGACGGGCGTGCACCTTGCCTTCCTAGTGCTGGTGGTAGTGTTTGCCCACCATCCCGCTGTGTTCATGGGCCTGTTCCTGTTCTTCATGGGGTTCACCACGGCGTACCAGCGCTACCAAAGTCCGCTGATCTTGCGCGAGGCGCTGCTGGTGGCGTTCTTCCTGGCTGGGCTGGTGGTGCTGGGCGGCTTGCAGCAATGGTGGCTGCAGCCCGTGCTAATGAAGATGGATGCCAACGCTGTGTTTTTTGGCGCCGCTGCGCTCACCGCGTTCACCGACAACGCTGCGCTGACCTACCTGGGCTCGCTGGTCGAAGGCCTGAGTGACGAGTTCAAGGTGGCCCTGGTGGCGGGCGCCGTCACGGGGGGCGGCCTGACGGTGATTGCCAATGCGCCCAACCCGGCCGGGGCGTCCATCCTGAAGGAGAAGTTCTCGGACGGCGTCATCAACCCACTGGGCCTGCTGCTGGGGGCCTTGCCGCCCACGCTGGTGGCGGTGATGGCGTTTCGGGTGTTGTAGTTGATGGGCGGTCAGCGATCTGACAGCACCGCCTGGCTGGTCATGGCCTCGCAGATGGCGCGGATCTGCGGGCGCATGAGCCGGGCCACCTCGTCGCGCCGGTGCGACTCCAGCCGCCCCGAGATCGCTGCCACGCTGATGGCGGCGATCGGGTTGTCTGGCGGAAAAGCGATACCGATGGCTGCTGTACCTGGTGTGACCACGCTGTCCAGAAACGCATAGCCCTTCTCGCGTCCCACCTTGATCGCCTCGCGCAGGTAGGGGGCTGTGACGAATCCGTACTTCTCGTACTTGGGCGCGTTGGCATCGATGATGGATTCGGCCTCGTCGGGAGGCAATGCGCACAGGATCGCCAGCCCGCCCGCACCCACGCCCAGCGGGCGGCGAATGCCCACGTCCAGCGCCAGCGATTTGATGGGGTAGTCGCCCAGTGCGCGGTGGGTGCACACGGCCTCCAGGCCGCTGCGCTCGCTCAGGTAGATGGTGTCCTGGGTGACTTCGGCCAGCTTTTGCAGCGCGCTGTCGCACAGCTCCGACAGCCGGTAGCGGGGGCGCGCGAGCAATCCCAGCTCGTACAGCAGCGGGCCCAGGTAGTACTTGCGTGTGTGGGCATCCCGGTCCACCAGGCCTTCGGCCTCCAGCCGGTGAAGCATGCGAAAGCAAGTGGACTGCGGCAGGCCGCTGGTGGCGGCGATCTCGCCGATGCGCATGCCACCTTTGCCACGAGACGCCACGATACGGAGCATCTGCACGACACGTTCGATGCTTTGAGTCCCTGTTTTCGAATTTCCACTATGTGGCGGTTTATTTGTCTCTGATGGGACTGCTATGGTGTTTTTAGTCATATTGTCTTTGTAGTTTGTATCCACATAGTGGGCAATCTAGGGTTTACCCAGGCGATTGAGCTGTCGTTTGATTTTTTAATAAGTAATCAAACGATTTTTCAACTTCCACATAGTGGATAACTGGGTGAAGCCACATGTCTTACACGATGACTGAAAAGATCCTCGCCCGGGTTGCAGGGGTGCCTGCGGTCCGGGCGGGCGACGAGATCCTGGCCAGGCCGGATTTCGTGATTGCCTATGACTTTCCGGGCTACACGGATGTGTTCTTCAAGGAGGCCAAGGAGGACTTCGGTGTGGACAAGGTGCCCAGCCCCGAGCGCTTTGTGCTGTTCATTGACCACATGGTCCCGGCCGCCGCCCCCAAGGAGGAAGAGCTGCACAAGGTCACCCGCGCCTGGGGCAAGGAGCAAGGCGTGCCCGTGCACGAGCGCGAGGGCATTGGCCACCAGGTGTCGGCCGAGCTGGGCTACGCCACGCCGGGTGCATTTGCGGTGCATTTCGACGGGCATGTGAGCCAGCTGGGTGCGTTCGGCACGTTGGCCATTGGAGCGCGCAAGAGTGTGCTGGAGACCTTTGTCTCCGAGCGCATGGCGCTCGTGGTGCCGGGCACGGTCAAGATCGAAGTCACCGGTACGGTGCAGCCCGGTGTGATGGCGCGCGACATCTTCCACCACCTGGTGCGGGTGATGGGGCCATCGTCCTGCCGCTTCAAGGTGGTGGAGCTGTGCGGCACCGTGATCGATGCCATGAGCATCGAGGGCCGCCAGACGATCTGCGGCCAGGCCATGTTCCTGGGCGCGACCACGATGCTGATTGCACCCGATGCCAAAACGCTGGAACACGCCAAGGGCCGCTCCAAGATCGCCCTGGACCCGGTCTACCCCGATGCCGATGCGCACTACGACCGTGTGGTGACCGTGGATGTGAGCGACCTGGTGCCCATCGTAGTGGCGCCACCTAGCCCCGCCAATACCCGGGACCTGACCGAATACGCAGGCCTGGAAGTGCACATGGGCTACCTGGGCAGCTGCGCGAGCGGCCGCCTGGAGGACCTGCGCATTGCCGCCCAGGTACTCAAGGGCCGCAAGATCAAGCCGGGCTTCCAGCTGCATGTGGTGCCCACCTCCCAGGCCATCATGTCGCAGGCCGCCAGCGAAGGTCTGATCTCCACCCTGGTGGATGCAGGCGCGTTCATCAGCTCTTCGAGCTGCGACTACTGCTATGGCCGCATTGCCACCATGACCGATGGCCAGCGCGCTGTGTCCACCGGCACGCTCAACACGCCCGGCCGCATGGGCAGTGCCGACTCCGAAATCTTCATCTGCAACGCTGCCGTGGTGGCGGCATCGGCCCTGGAAGGCTGCATCACCGACCCCCGGCCCTACCTCGCCAACACCGAAGGGAGTGCAGCATGACATTGCCCACCTTGCATGGCCGCGCGGCCTGGGTCTTCACCGAAGACGACTACGACATCGACCTGATTGTTGGCATCAAGAACATCAAGATCACCGACATCAATGAACTGGCGGCGGTCACCATGACCAGTTACGACCCTGGCTTTGCCCAATCCGTCTCCAAAGGTGATGTGCTGGTGGGCGGCCAGAACTTTGGCTATGGCCACCCGCATTACCCGGCCATGCGCGCCATGCGCCACCTCGGGGTGGCTGGCGTGATCGCCGAGTCTTTCTCGCCCGGCTTCTTTCGGGGGGAGATCAGCATGGGCTTCCCGCTGATCACCTGCCCGGGCATCCGTGCCGCCACGCAGCGCTGGGACACGCTGCGCGTGGACTGGGAGCGCGGTGTGGTCGTCAACGAGCGCACGGGCCAGGCGCTGCCGTTCGAGCCCTGGTCGTCCACCGAGCGCGCCACCATCGAGGCGGGCGGGTTCACGCCGTATCTCAAAGCCCGGCTGGCGCGCGAGCGTGCTGCAGCTGCGGCGACATGACGGTCAGGAGCGCACCATGTTGCAGATGATTGTGAGCGGCGTCGCCCTGGGCGCCATCTACGGGCTCATCGCCCTGGGCATCGTGATGGTGTTCAAGGCGACGGGCATCCTCAACTTCGCGCATGGCGAAGCGGCCATGCTCTCGGCCTTTGTGGCCTACACACTGTTCAAGCTGGGCCTGCCGCTGTGGGCGGTGGTGCCGCTCACGCTGCTCTTTGGCGCGGCGCTGGGCATGGCGATCGAACGGTTCATCATCCGCCGCTTCATCGGCAAGGCACTGCTGTCGTCTGCGATCTGCACACTGGGCCTGTTCCTGGTGTTTGGCGACCTGGCCATCTGGGTATGGGGCAAGGACACGCAGGAGCTGCCCAGCATCTTCCCGGCTGCCCCCATCGACATCGGCGGTGTGATCGTTTCGGGCATCGACCTGGGCATCGTGGCCGTATGCGCCACGCTGGCAGGTTTGCTGTTTGCGTTCTTTCGCTTCACGCGGCTGGGCATCGCCATGCAGGCCACCATGGAAAACCCCACGGCTGCGCGCCTCATGGGCATTCCGATCAAGCGCATCTATGCGCTGGCCTGGGCGCTGTCGCACGTGATCGCCGCCACGGCGGGCTTGCTGATTGCGCCGCTGACTTTTGTGCACTTTTCGATGATGCAGCATGCCCTGCACTTCGCGTTCGCCGCCGCGGTATTGGGCGGCATTGGCAGCATGCCGGGCGCGCTGCTGGGCGGCGTGATCATCGGCGTGTCGTCGAACCTCACGGGCGCCTATGTGTCCTCGGCCTGGAAGGACGCGGTGCCTTTCATCGTGATGCTGGTCATCCTGATCCTGCGCCCCCACGGTCTGCTGGCCCGCGCCCAGATCAAGAAGGTCTAAGGAGCCGCCATGACCAAAGTCTTTGACGCATACCCCTGGCTCGGCCCGCTGCTGTTCGTGCTGGCCTTCGTGCTGGCGCCGCTTGTGCCCGGTGGCTACGTGCTGTACATCTTCACGCTTGTCATCATCTACACGCTGGCCTCGTTTGGCACCAACATCCTCACGGGCTACACCAACCTGATCTCCATGGCGGGTGCCGTGTTCTTCGGCATCGGTGCTTATGGCTCGGCCATCCTGACCACGCACTTTGGTGTGCCGCTGGTGCTCTCGATGTTCATTGCAGCCAGCATCGCCACCGTGGTGGGCTTGCTGCTGGCGCTCCCCGTCCTGCGGTTGGAAGAGGTGTTCCTGGCGATCGCCACGCTGGGTTTCGTGATGATCTCGGTGGAGATCGCCAAGTCCAGCGGCGACATGTCGGGCGGCGAGAACGGCATGGGCGCGCCCGGCCCCACGCTGTTCAGCTGGGCGCTGGACGAGCGTGCGTACCACGTGTTCACCGCGGTGGTGCTGGCGGGTGCGCTGTGGGTGGCGCGCAACCTGGCGCGCAGCCGGTTTGGGCGTGGCTTTCTGGCCATCAAGGGCAGCGAGACAGCTGCTCGCGCTCTGGGCCTGAACACCACGGCGCTCAAGCTGGTGGCGTTTGGCGTCTGTGCCTTCTACACCGGCCTGTCGGGTGCGTTGTATGCACCGCTGGTGCGCTTCATCGACCCATCGCTGTTCAGCATCATGGTGTCGATCAGCTTCGTCTCGATGGTCATCGTGGGCGGTCTGGGCTCCATCCTTGGCTCGGTGCTGGGCGCGGTGTTCGTCATCGGTGCGCCGCAGTTGCTCACCTACCTGGGGTTTGATCAGTTCCAGCGCGCGCTGTACGGCGTGGCCATGATCTTGGCGCTGATGTTCCTGCCCGACGGGCTGGCCAGCCTCTTCAAGCGCAAGCGCCTGCCCGGCGCAGATGCAGCGCAAAGCGGGGTGGCGCGATGAGAGTTTTGGACGACAAGACATTGCCGTTGCAGGCAACTGTGTCGGCAGTACCCGGTCGGGCAACCCCATTGCTCAGCATCCAGGGCGTGCGCATGGCGTTCGGCGGCATTGTGGCCGTGCAGGACGTGAGCTTCGACGTGATGCCCGGTACGGTGCACGCATTGATCGGGCCCAACGGCGCTGGCAAGACGACGATGCTCAATTGCATCAGCCGCTTCTACACGCCCCAGCAAGGCTCCATGCGGTATCGCACGGCCGCAGGTGACGTGGAATTGCTGGGCTGCAAGGCGCACCRGGTGGCGCGCCTGGGCATTGCCCGCACCTTCCAGAACCTGGAGCTGTTTGCCGAACTGACCGTGTTTGACAACGTGCTGATTGCACGGTCGATGGCCATGCGCGCCACGCTGGTGGAAGCCCTGCTGGGCCTGCCACGTCAGCGCCGTGAGGAGCGCGAGGAACGTGAGCGTGTGGAGGCCGTGCTGGAGAAGCTCAACCTGCAAGCCCATGCCCATGCGGTGGTGCGCGACTTGCCTTATGGCACGCAGAAGCTGGTGGAGCTGGCCCGTGCCATGGCGCTGGAGCCACGCCTGATGCTGCTGGACGAGCCTGCAGCGGGCATGAACAACCGTGAGATCGATGCCCTGGGCGAAACACTCAAGCGGCTGCAGGCCAGCGCGCAAGCGACCCTGCTGCTCATCGAGCACAGCATGCCCCTGGTGATGTCCATCTCGGACACGATCACCGTGATGCACAACGGCGCCTTCCTGGCGCAGGGCTCCCCCAGGGAGATCGAAAACCATCCCGCCGTGGTTGAGGCGTATCTCGGAGGAGGCAAGAGTGGCAAACGGCGTTGAACCATCCAGTGCGCCCGCACTGCTGAGCGTGGACAACCTGAGCGCGGGCTACGGCAAGATCCGCGCGCTGCACGGCGTGAGCCTGCGCGTACCGCAGGCCCGCATCGTGTGTGTGCTGGGCGCCAACGGCGCGGGCAAGACCACGCTGATGCGTGCACTCTCGGGGCTGCTGCCCGTCAGTGACGGGCAAGCCATTTTTGACGGCCGGTCCATCGCCAACGTGCCCGCCGAAGCGCTGGTGCGGCGAGGCATTGCCCATGTACCGCAAGGCCGCATGGTGTTTGCGCAACTCACTGTGCGCGACAACCTGGTGCTGGGAGGCTACACGCGTCCTGCCGCCGAGGTGCGTGACGATATTGACCGTGTGTTGGGCTATTTCCCCAGGCTCAAGGAGCGCATCACATCGCGTGCCGGCACCTTGTCTGGCGGCGAGCAGCAGATGTTGGCTATTGCCAGGGGCCTGCTGGCCAAGCCGCGCTTGCTGATGCTGGACGAGCCCTCCATGGGCGTGGCACCCATCCTGAAAGACGCGATCTTCGAGACGCTGCGCGACATCCGCGACCGCGAAAACCTCACGCTGCTGATCGTGGAGCAGGACGCAGACATCGCGCTCGACATCTCCGATGAAGGCTATGTCATCGAGACGGGCCGTGTCGTGATGCAAGGCCCTGCTTCGGAGCTGGCAGGCAACGAAGACATCCGCCGTGCCTACCTGGGCGGCTGACCGCAGGCTCGGCTTTGCAAGTTCCTTCCCCATGTTCCCTTCCCACCGATAAACACAGGAGACAAACCATGACCCACCTCACTCCCCGCCGCACCCTGCTAGCCGCTGCAGCTGCCAGTCTGATGGCCGCCACCCTGGGCGCGCATGCCTTCGAAAACAAGGAAGAGGGCGTGCTGACCCAGGAGATCGTGCTGGGCTCATCACAGCCGTTGTCCGGCACGCTGGCCTACATGGGCAAGGCCGTGGACGAAGGCATGCGCACCTACTTCGACATGGTCAACGAACAGGGCGGCGTCAATGGCCGCAAGATCAAGCTCATCACCTATGACGACGAACTCAAGCCCGCCAAGTCGGTAGYCAACGCCAAGCTCCTGGTCGAGCGCGACAAGGTGTTTGCCATGGTGGGCAACATCGGCCACGCCACCAACATCAGCGCCTACGAATACAGCTCTACCAAGAAGGTGCCCACCATTGGCGCGCTGAGCATCTCCGACCTGACCTCCAACCCGCCACGCGACCTGCTGTACGTGCTGCCGTCGCCCCAATCCACCGAGACGGCGGCCTACATCGACCATGCGGTCGAAGTGCTCAAGGCCAAGAAGATCGCAATGCTCTACCAGAACGACGGCTGGGGCAAACCGGCCTACGACATTGCCGTGCAGCGCATGGAAAAGCATGGCATGAAGCTGGTGGAGGCGCAGACCTTTGAGCGCTTCGCGACCGACCTGACCTCGCAGGTCTTCAAGCTCAAGCAGGCTGAGCCGGACGTGGTCATCGTCTACGCGCTGGGCCAGGAGGCGGTGCAGTTCTTCCGCGGTGCCGAAAAACTGGGCTGGAAGCCCACGGTGTTTGGTGCGGGGGGGCTCAACGACCCCAAGTTCATCGAGCTGCTGGGCAAGACGCAGTCCAAGCTGTATGTGGCCTCGTACTACGACGCGGTGGATGGCAACAACCCAGCCATCCAGTCGTTCTTCCAGCGCTACACCAAGCTGTATCCCAAGTCGGCTCCCACCTCGATGGCGCTCATGGGCTATTCGTCGGCGGCCGTGACGGTCGAGGCCTTGAAGCGCACCGGCACCGAACCGAGCCGCGCCAAGGTGGTGGCCGAGCTGGATGGCATGAAGGACTTTGACCAGAAGATCGGCCCCAAGATCACCTTCCAGCCCGTCAGTGCCGGTGGCTATGCGCGGCGCGGCCAGACGGGGGTGGCGCTGATGGAGCTCAAGGACCAGAAGTTCGTGTCCATGGGCAGCTACATCGACCCCGTGAAACGTTGAGGACACCCGCCATGACAACAAGCTTGCGACAACAGCTGCGTATGCGCATCCAGTCGGGCCCCACCTTCTGGATGGCCGGTGCGCAGGACGCCCTCTCGGCCCTGCTGGTGGACCAGTCGGACTTTGACGGCATCTTCACCACGGGGTTTGGCATCTCGGCATCGCTGCTGGGCCAGCCAGACATGGAGGTCTACACACTCAGCGAGAACGTGGGTGTGGTGCACCACATCGTCAACGTGGTGAAAAAGCCTGTGTTTGCCGATGCCGACACCGGCTACGGCAATGTCATCAACGTGGCCCGCACCGTGCGCGAGTTCGAGAAGGCGGGCGTGGCCGCCATCTCGATCGAAGACCAGATCAGCCCCAAGCGCTGCCCGGCGGCCGCAGCGGTGACGCCTGTGGTGTCCATCCCCGATGCCGTGGCGCGCATCAAGGCGGCGGTGGATGCCCGCCAGGACCCGGACTTCCTCATCGTCGCACGCACCGATGTGGCCGACCCTGAGGAGGCCATCGAGCGCGCCGTGCGCTTTGCGGAGGCGGGGGCGGACCTGATCCAGCCCATCTCGCGCACGTTCAAGGGCTATGAAGACCTGGTGCGCTTGCGCAATGCCTCGGGCCGCCGCCTGTCGCTGCAGCTCATGCAAGGGCTGTGGATGTCGCGTCTCACGCGGTCGCAGATCGAAGAGGTGGCGGCTTTTGCGACTTATCCGGTGGTCACGCTGATGAGCACGGTGCACGCCTTGCAGAAGAACCTCGCCACGCTGTCGGCCCGCCGCACGGGCGATGTGGACGGCTTGCCCTGCGGACAGACCAGCATGGCCGACTTCAAGGAAGTGATCGGCTGGAAGGCGATGGAAGAGCGCCAGGCGCACTACGAAACGGCTTGATCGTCCCTGAAGGCTTTCACCACAAAAAACAAAGGCCAGTGCCCATGGGGCACTGGCCTTTGTCGCTTTTTCAGGGGCTTACTGGATCAATCGCGCGTGGCGCGGCGTTGTACGGCGGCGATGTAGGCGTTGCCATCAGGCGGTCGGCCGGAGCGCTGGCTTTCCCACAGCATTTCGCCCAGGCAGTCCATGGCAGCGTGGTGGGCATCGTGCAAGGAGTCGAGCCGCGCCGTCAGCAGCTCCACAGCCTGGCGGATGCCACGGGGCTGGTCGATGCTGCATTGCTCGCTGATGGACAGGTGCATCGACAGGTGCAGGAAGGGATTGGTCTGCCCCGGTGTTTCGTCGTAGTTGTGGGCCACGGCCGCATCGGCGTCGGACAGGTCGGCGTGGTACTCGGGGTGCTCGGCGATCCACAGGCTGGCCAGCGTCTCGATGGCTTCCATGGGGGCGCCGCTCTGGGTCTTGGCGTGCACACCACACAGAAAGCGGCGCACATCGGCTTGGGAGGGGCTGAACATGGGGCGTGAGGGTAGCACGCAGGGCAAGGGCCTGGCGTCAGAGGGGAGGCGGGGGAGGTGATGCGGATTGCGTCCGGCCGCTACATCGCGCCGGGGCGGCGTCCTACGCGGGCTGCGCGCCGGCGCACCTACATTGGGCTGGCGCAAAGGTCGGGAGCCGGGTCCACTTTGTCGCAGTCCTCCAAACCCGGCATCGGGAGAAGTGTCATGAATGCAATGCGAATCGTTGGTGTGCTGTTGTTGGTGGTGGGCCTTGCCGGGTTTCTGACCGGAGGGTTCAGCTTTACCAAGGACACCACCCAGGCCAAGATCGGTCCGTTGGAGTTGACCGTGAAAGAAAAGGAATCCGTGAATATCCCCCAATGGTTGAGCCTGGGCGCGATGGTTCTCGGCGGCGTGGTGCTGGTGCTCGGCTTTCGCAAGAACTGATTTCATCCACCGTGGCGAGTGACGGGTGTTGCGGCTCCGGTTCTCGCCCTATCCACGTAAGACGGTAATCGGAGCTTTAGCACCGGCCGCTCGTTGCGGTGGGTGATCTCTGGTGCCGGTTGCCGACAGCCGTTATCTGTCACCCCCTCGGCGCCCCCATCATGCGCGAGATGGTCCGGGCCGCGCTCAGCAGTGCGGGCAGCAGGCTCTCCTGCATCACCGCCGCACTCGTGCGATTGGCCTGACCGCTGATGTTGAGCGCCGCCACCGTCTGCCCCGTGCGGTTGGTCAGCGGCGCAGCAATCGATATCAATCCCTCTTCCAGYTCCTGGTTCACCAGGCACCAGCCCTGCTGCCGCGCTTGGCGGATGTGGGCCAGCAGTGCATCCACATCGGTGGTGGTGTGTTCGGTAAAACGCTGCATGGGGTGGCCTTGCAGCCGGGCCTGCAGTTCATCGTCCGGCAACCCGGCCAGCAGCATGCGGCCCATGGACGTCCAGCACGCTGGCAGGCGCGAGCCCACGCCCAGCGTGGTGCGCATGATCTTGTGGGTGGGCACGCGCAGCACATAGACGATGTCCAGGCCGTCGAGCACGGCGGCCGATGACGACTCGCGCACCTCTTCCACCAGGTCCTCCATCACCGGCTCGGCTAGGTTCCAGATGGGCAGCGAGGACAGGTACGCAAACCCCAAATCCAGGATGCGCGGGCTCAGGCGAAACAG
>NZ_JBGFFF010000033.1:0-35293 GCF_056175785.1 Acidovorax sp. LjRoot204 | reverse complement strand
GGGTTGTGGTATGTCTGGCCGCGTGAGGCTTTGGGGCAAGCGACGGATACCACCCCGCCAATGGCAAAATTTCAAGCGGCACGCGAGTCGCCCCCTGGCCCTGGAAAAATCCAGCGGCGTCTTTCTCCAACTCTTGCGCAGTCTTTGCGGTTTTTCAGGTCTTCAACATGTCGTGTCCGTGTGCTGGTTGGGTCGTCTCGCGAGTGAGTTTGCGAAAGTCGTTGTACACATGGCTGTTGAGCTTGTCATTCAGCGCTGTGCCGTCGCTCGCGGCGCCCGTCATTACCACCGTCGCCGAGGATTCTTTTTCCTACGCCAACAACATATCGCTGGTAGGGCAAAACGGGGGCACTGGATGGACTGGAGCCTGGGTTTCTGACAGTATTTCGTTCACCGATTTTTTTACGAACTCTGTGGGGCTGTCGGTGCCGGGTTTGGCAGGCGCAGGGGGTAAGGTGGTGTACCGGGCCGGGTCGCAGCTGAATGATGCTGCGCGAGACTTGCCGTTGCAAAACTCCGGTGTTCTTTTCGTGCAGTTCGTCTCGCAGTTTGGCACCCAGTCTGGCGGCGGCACGCCGAACCTTCGTTTCATCAATGCAGGTGTAACTACGGGTGCAGTGGGCAACAACGGTGCATGTGGCAGCCCCGTATATGCCATTCTTGACAACACTTTGCAGCCAGTGGCCGGCGCGTGCAGCACAGTGGCGCTCAATACCCTCAGCGCCGTGGTGCTGCGCATTGACTACACAGCCAATCTGACCCAGATGTGGTTGCTGTCCAGCTTGTCGGGATTCGATTACTTGAATCCGCCAGCTCCCTCGGCGTCTTATGCCGGTTTGTCACCAGCATTCCAGCGTATTGCGTTTTATAGCCGCAGCCCTGCCAGCATTGATGAACTGAAAGTGTTTCGGGTGACGGCTCCACCCTCTGCGCCCTCTCCGGTGCCCGGACTGTCGGGTGAGGGTGTTGGAGTCCTGGCGGCGTTGCTGGCGCTGGCGGCCGTGTGGCGCGGGGCGAGCAGGTTTCGCCGCCGGTAAGCGGTTGCTTCGGCGGGCACCTCTCAGGTGTGGTGCCGCATCTGCACCTCGGCACCGGTATCCGTCCATCCAAAAAATTGGCACACCTCGGCCCGCATGGCCAGGGTGTCGGTCCGGCCCAGGGCCATCAGCTCCTGCGTGTAGCCGGACTCGAACAGCAGGTAGCTGGCCAGCGCCGCGCCGCGCACATCGGCCATGTTGGACGTGACCCCCAGGGCGCCCAGCATGGTGCGCACGGGGCCCGGCAGGTCGCCCACGTGGCGCGCAGCCACGGCGTCCAGGCGCTGCGAGGGGGCGATCACCAGCAGCTCTATGGGGCGCAGCGCGCTGTGCAGGCGCTTTTCTTCGGGGATGAGGGACAGGGTCTGGTTGATGCGCTGCACGCGCTCCACATCCACGGCCAGCGCATCCAGAAAGATGTTGGACAGCGCATGCCCCGCAATCTGCGCCAGCGTGGGGTAGGTGGCCGTGGGGTTGGCAGCGGCATCTCCCTTGGGCTCGTGCATGCGGCCCGCGCCGATCACCAGGATGCGCTCGGCCCCCAGATGGATGGCCGGGGCAATAGGCGCCGACTGGCGCATGGAGCCATCGCCGAAGTATTCGATGTGGTCATTCACCTCGATGCCCTTGGCTGGAAAGATGAAGGGAATGGCCGACGACGCGAGCAGATGCTCGTGCGTGATGCGGTCGCTGGCCGCCTTGCGCTGGGAGCGCACCCAGGGCTTGACGGGCGTGGCCGCTTCAAAAAAGGTGACGTGCTCGCCCGAGCTGTAGCTSGASGCSGTCACGGCSAGCGCGGTGAGATGCCCCTTGCGGATCAGCCGGGGCAGGCGCACCAGGGGCACCATCTTGACCAGCAGCTTCTCCAGCGGCGMGTTGTCCAGCAGCGAGCGCGGCCGCATGCGGCGCCAGCGTGCCAGCGCCCAGCCCAGCGACACCAGCGTGAGCCAGCGCGCGCCGCTGCGCATCACGCTGAGCGAGTCGGCGCCATACACCTGGCTGGCATGGAACTGCCGCCACACGCGTGCAATGCGGCGGACCGCACGGTCAAAGTGGTCGGCTCCGCAGGCCAGGGCGGCTGCGTTGATGGCCCCCGCCGAGGTGCCGGTGATGATGGGAAAGGGGTTGGGGCCGCCGCCTTCGCCACAGGCCTGGCGCAGGTCGGCAATGGCTTCCAGCACGCCCACCTGGTAGGCAGCGCGGGCACCGCCGCCGGTCAGCAGCAGGCCCGTGGCGGGTGTGGCGGGTACGTTGCCAGGGGCTGCGGTAGGGGTTGTGGGGAGCATGGACGGTGGGGCGGTGTAAGGCTCCCAGTGTGGAGGGGCGCCCGGGCGCAGCTCATGTGGGAAAACCCGCATGTGCGGGCCACCCCACAGGGGGTGGTCTTAGAACCTGTTCACAGTCTTTTTGGAGATTACATTGGAGTGCAATCGGGAGGAGTGGATGCTTCGGGTGCGCCGCATGGGCTCATGCCCATGCAAGCAGCCGGGGCGTCCAATCGCCCGATTTCACTCCAACCCTTCGGGCAAGTGCCTTGCCGGGCGGTCTGCGGCGTTGCGGCGCTTGCCAATAGCACGGGCTATTGGCAGCGCAYCGCGCCTTGCATCCCATCTCGACAAGGCACTTGTGCAACTCCAAAAAGACTGTGAACAGGTTCTTAACGCTGCTTGAGCAGCAGTTGCGCCACCGCGTCACCTTGCAGCACCACGATGCCGTGCTCCCGGGCAAACGCCTGGGCGTTCTCGCTGACCTGGCCCAGGGCGGCCACGTAAACGCCCGCCGACGCATCGGCAGCGGTCATGGCCGTGTGCAGCTCCCGCAGGGGCTCCACCCCGTGGGTAGCGGCCTTCCAGCGCTTGGCGCTGACCAGCGTGGTCTTGCCGCCCTGGCTCAGGCGCATGTCGGCCCCGGTGGCGTTGCTGCCGGTCAGGCGCTCCACGCTGTAGCCCGCGCGTTCCCAGGCGGTGGCCAGGGTGTCGGCAAAGCTGCGCCAGGGCATGCTGCCCACGGCCTCCAGCATCTCCACCACCTTGGCGGGGTTGGGCGCGCGCAGTTGCTTCCACGCTGCGATGCAGCCCACCACAAAGATGGGGAAGCCCGCCAGCGCGCCCACCACAAAGTATTCCTTGGGCAACAATGCCCCGGCCGCCAGCGTGATGAGGCCCACCACCACAAAGCTGATCCACCACGGCGAGCGCAGCAGGACGGCAAACAGGGAGTTTTCGGACATCTTGAATTTCACGGGAGGCCTTTTTGGAGAGAGCGACGACGCAATGCGGTGCGCATTGTCCTTCAGCGGCAGGGGGCGGGAGCTTGGGAATAGACTACCGGCCCCACAGGAGTTATTTGAATGGCAGTCACCGAACAGGGCCTTTTGGCCGCACTTTCCAGCGTGCTGGACCCCCATACGGGCAAGGATTTTGTCAGCAGCCGCGCCCTGCGCAACCTGCAGATCACCGGTGGCGACGTGGCGTTTGACGTGGAACTGGGCTACCCCGCCAAGAGCCTGGTGCCCGAGCTGCGCCGCAGCCTGGTGGCTGCCGCCAAGGGCGTGGCGGGCGTGGACAACGTGTCGGTCAACATCACCACCAAGGTCATCGCCCATGCCGTGCAGCGCGGCGTGCAGCTSWTGCCCMASGTSAAGAACATCATCGCSGTGGCGTCSGGCAAGGGCGGCGTGGGCAAGAGCACCACSGCCGCCAACCTGGCSCTGGCSCTGGCCGCCGAGGGCGCCAGCGTGGGCGTCCTGGAYGCCGACATCTACGGCCCSAGCCAGCCSATGATGCTGGGCATCRASSGCCGSCCCGARAGCGASGACGGCAAGACCATGGAGCCGCTSGAGAACYACGGCGTGCAGGTCATGTCSATCGGCTTCCTGGTSGACCAGGACGARGCCATGATCTGGCGYGGYCCCATGGCCACCCAGGCGCTGGAGCAGCTGCTGCGCCAGACCAACTGGAAAGACCTCGACTACCTCATCATCGACATGCCGCCCGGCACTGGCGACATCCAGCTCACGCTGAGCCAGCGCGTGCCCATGACCGGCGCCGTGATCGTGACCACGCCGCAGGACATCGCRCTGCTSGAYGCCAAGAAGGGCATCAAGATGTTCGAGAAGGTSGGYGTGCCSATCCTGGGCATCGTSGARAACATGGCAGCCCACGTGTGCAGCAACTGCGGCCACGTSGAGCACATCTTYGGCKCCGASGGCGGCAAGAAGATGGCSGCSSARTACCASATGGAMTACCTGGGCGCGCTGCCSCTKGACATSARCATCCGCCTGCAGGCCGACAGCGGCAAGCCSACCGTGGTGGCCGACCCSGACGGGGACGTGGCCAAGATCTACAAGAAGGTGGCGCGCGATGTGGCGGTGAAGATCGCCCAGCAGGCCAAGGACTTCTCGAACAAGTTCCCCACCATCTCGATCAGCAAGAACACCTGATCCTCCCGAGTCGCCCACCGCGCCATGAACCTGCTCGCGTCCCTGCGCTACCTGGTGGCGCTGCACGAGCACCGGCACTTTGGCCGGGCGGCGCAGGCCTGCCACATCACGCAGCCGGCGCTCTCCAACGCGCTGCGCGCGCTGGAAAAGGAGTTTGGCGTGGTGGTGGTGCGCCGGGGGCGCAGCTTCGAGGGCTTCACGCCCGAGGGTGAGCGTGTACTGGCATCCGCCCAGCGCATGCTGCACGAGCACCAGGTGCTGCAGCAGGACCTGAGCGGCGACGCCGCCCACCCGCGCGGCACGCTGCGCCTGGGCGCCGTGCCCACGGCCATGCCCATCCTCGCGCGGTTTGCGGCGCAGCTGCAGGCGCGGCACCCGGGCATCGTGCCGGTGGCGCTGTCGATGAGCTCGCAGGCGCTGGAGGCCGGGCTGGAAAACATTTCGCTGGACCTGGCGCTGGGCTACACCGAGCGCATGCCCGCACGCGGCGGCCCGCTGCGGGCCTGGCCGCAGTATGTCGAGCACTACTTTCTGCTGCGCCGCGCAGCGCGCCCGCCCCAGGGCCCGGCGCGTGGACTGCAGATCGGCCCACCCATGGCCTGGGCCGATGCGGCGGCGCTGCCGCTGTGCCTGCTCACCCCGGAGATGCACAACCGCAGCCTGGTCGATGGCGCCTTCCGCGCGGCAGGCGCCACGGTCATGCCCGCCATGGAAACCGATTCGGTGCTGACCCTGGCGTTGAGCGTGGTGGCGGGCCAGTTGTGCAGCGTCCTGCCCGGGGCGCTGGTCGATGCCGTGCGCGGCCATGAGGGGCTGGAGGCCCTGCCGCTCAAAGGCCCGGTGCTGACCACCCCCATCGGATTCATGTCGCACCGCCAGGTGCAGCCCGCCCGCGCCCTTGATGCAGCGCTGGCACTGGCGCAGGACCCCGACTGGTTGCAGCACGCCGCAGCACACAGTGGGCTTCTGGTCGCCGATTGAGCACTGACCGCATGGGTTGCGGCGGGTGATTCATGGGCAGTTGCAAAAACGGCCGTTTCATTTGTTTTTGTGATCGACCCATGTGCATCGGCAATTTGACGCCGCAGGCGCCCGTGGCCGACACTGCGGCGGCCCGGGCACCCTATGCAGGTGCCTGCATACAACCAGATCAACGCCCCACGCCCCCGGTCCATGCACCTTGCCCCCGAAGCCCCCACCGTCGCCGCCGTGTCCGTCAACGACATGCGCGAACGCATCCGCCGCAAAAGCCGCCTCAAGGGCCGCCAGCCCGAAGACGCGGCCATGGCCGAGGTGGCGCAACTGCTGGGCCCGCGCCCGGCCACGGGCTTTCGGCGTGACCTGCTCATCGAATACCTGCACCGCCTGAACGACCACTTTGGCGTGCTGCACGACCGGCACCTGGTGGCACTCGCCAAGCAGATGAACCTGCCGATGGCCGAGGTGTACGAGGTGGCGAGCTTCTACCACCACTTCGAGATCGTGCGTGGTGAAGAGGCCCAGGCGCCCCGCCTGGTGGTGCGGGTGTGCGACAGCCTGAGCTGCAGCATGGCGGGCGCCCGCGACCTGCTGGCCGCGCTGCCCGAGCGCCTGCGCGCGGCCGGGCAGGGCGATGTGCAGGTGTTGGCTGTGCCCTGCGTGGGCCGGTGCGAGCAGGCGCCCGTGGCGGTGGTGCACCAGTGCCCGGTGCCCCACGCCACCGTCGGTGGGGTGCTGGAAGCTGTTGATTTGAAGCCCAATCGGGCGGTAGCGCTACATCCATATGCCCAAGTTGCTATCAATTTTGATATTGCTGAGTGTGTGGAGGCGAGCGTGCCTGCGCAGCCGGATGGAATCAGCCCCGGGCACACCGACCTGGCCACCTACCGTGCCCAAGGCGGATACCAGACCGCCGCTGCGCTGGTCAATGGCGAGATGGACGCCGAGGCCGTGCTGGCCGCCATGGAAGACTCCGGCCTGCGTGGATTGGGGGGCGCAGGCTTTCCGGCCGGGCGCAAGTGGCGCATCGTGCGCGAGCAGGCCGCGCTCGCCGAGCGCCGGGCCGCCCCAAGCGAGGCGACGGGCCCCTCGGGGGGCAGCGGACCACGCGAAGCGGGGGAGCGTGAGGGCACGGCCGTGATGGCCGTCAACATCGACGAGGGCGAGCCCGGCACCTTCAAGGACCGCACCTACCTGGAACGCGACCCGCACCGCTTTCTGGAAGGGGTGCTCATCGCCGCCCAGGTGGTGGGCACCGAGGCCATCTATATCTACCTGCGCGACGAATACCACGGCTGCCGTGCGCTGCTGCAGCGGGCTTTGGACGGTCTGCGTGCCGATCCGCCATGCCCGCTGCCCCACATCGAACTGCGGCGCGGCGCGGGCGCCTACATCTGCGGCGAAGAGTCGGCCATGATCGAGAGCATCGAAGGCAAGCGTGGCGAACCCCGCATGCGCCCGCCCTACATCGCGCAGGTGGGGCTGTTCGGCCGGCCCACGCTGGAGCACAACTTCGAGACGCTGTACTGGGTGCGCGACATCGTGGAGCGCGGGCCGCAGTGGTTTGCCAGCTTTGGCCGCCACGGCCGCAAGGGCCTGCGCAGTTTCAGCGTGAGCGGCCGGGTGAAGCACCCCGGCGTCAAGCTTGCTCCAGCGGGCATCACGGTGCAGGAACTCATCGACGAATACTGCGGCGGCATGCTGGATGGCCATGAGCTGTACGCCTACCTGCCCGGCGGCGCCTCAGGCGGCATCCTGCCCGCCAGCCTCAACCAGATTCCCCTGGACTTCGACACGTTGCAGCCCTACGGCTGCTTTATCGGCTCGGCCGCCGTCATCGTGCTCAGCCAACACGACCGCGCGCGCGACGCGGCGCTGAACGTGATGCGCTTCTTCGAACACGAAAGCTGCGGCCAGTGCACGCCCTGCCGTGTGGGCACGGCCAAGGCGGCCACGCTGATGCAAGCGCCGAAGTGGGATGAAGAACTGCTCGACGACCTGGCACAGGTAATGGCCGACGCCTCTATCTGCGGCCTGGGCCAGGCTGCACCCAACCCCATCCGCTGCATCCACAAATACTTTGCGCACGAAGTGGGCGAGGGGCCCTGGCCGGGCGATTTGCCCAAGCCGCGTAACAGCCCGCTGACCGAACAACTGCCTACCGGGGTGAAGCCATGAGCGCCGTGTTGACTTCTGCCGCAGCGCAGCCCGGCGTGGCTTTCGAGCTGGACGGACAGCCCGTCACCGCCCATCCTGGCGAAACCATCCTGAAGGCTGCGCAGCGCCACGGCGTGGAGATTCCGCACCTGTGCTACAGCGACGGCCTGCGCCCCGACGGCAACTGCCGCGCCTGTGTGGTGGAGATCGCGGGCGAGCGCACGCTGGCCCCCAGCTGCTGCCGCGCACCGACGCAAGGCATGAAGGTGCAGGCCGCCAGCCCCCGCGCCCGCAAGAGCCAGCAGATGGTGGTGGAGATGCTGCTGTCCGATATGCCGGATGTTGGCTACCAATGGAATGATGATCAACCAGATACTCCTGAATTGATAGCTGGTGGAGCATATTCTTCTAGCGCTACAGGCCCATTGGATTCAAAAACTGCCCCAGCGGTAGGTCAGCATGGCGAATTGAGTGCTTGGGCCAGCCGCCTGGGCGTCACCGTGCGCCCCGCGCTCCAAGCCCTGCGCCGCGAGCAACCCGCGCCCGATCTGAGCCATCCGGCCATGGCCGTGAATCTGGATGCCTGCATCCAGTGCAACCGCTGCGTGCGCGCCTGCCGCGAGGARCAGGTGAACGATGTGATCGGCTACGCGCTGCGCGGTGCCGACAGCAAGATCGTCTTCGACCTGGAYGACCCSATGGSMGASAGCACCTGCGTGGCCTGCGGCGAATGCGTGCAGGCCTGCCCSACSGGCGCGCTCAKSCCCAAGASSCACATCGGCYCGCARGCGGTSGACCGCAAGGTCGATTCGGTSTGCCCGTTCTGCGGCGTGGGCTGCCTCATCACCTACAACGTACGCGATGAAAAGATCATCAGCGTCGAAGGCCGCGACGGCCCGGCCAACCACGGCCGCCTGTGCGTGAAAGGGCGCTTTGGTTTCGACTACGCCCACCACCCCGACCGCCTGACGGTGCCGCTGATCCGCAAACCCGGTGTGCCCAAGGAGGTGCGCCCCTACGGTGCCGACTGGCGCGACACCTTCCGCGAAGCGACCTGGGACGAGGCGCTGGGCCTGGCCGCCGGCACGCTCAGGTCGCTGCGCGACACGCACGGCCCCAAGGCGTTGGCGGGCTTCGGCTCGGCCAAGGGCAGCAACGAAGAGGCCTACCTGTTCCAGAAGCTGGTGCGCACCGGCTTTGGCAGCAACAACGTGGACCACTGCACGCGGCTGTGCCACGCCTCCAGCGTGGCCGCGCTGCTCGAAGGCGTGGGCTCGGGCGCGGTGAGCAACCMGGTSMACGACGTGGAGCATGCGGAGCTGATCTTYGTSATCGGCTCCAACCCCACGGCCAACCACCCGGTGGCGGCGACGTGGATGAAGAACGCGGCCCAGCGTGGCGCGAAGATCGTGCTGGCCGACCCGCGCGTGACCGACATCGGCCGCCACGCCTGGCGCACCCTGCAGTTCAAGGCCGACACCGACGTGGCCATGCTCAATGCGCTGATCCACACGGTGATCGACGAAGGCCTGGTGGATGAGGCCTTCATCAAAGATCGCGCCAACAACTTCGAGGCCCTGAAGGCCAACGTGATGGGCTGCAGCCCCGAAGCCATGGCGCCTGTATGCGGCATCCCGGCCGATACGCTGCGCGAGGTGGCGCGGGCATTTGCCACGGCGAAGGCGTCGATGATCCTCTGGGGCATGGGTGTGAGCCAGCATGTGCATGGCACGGACAACGCCCGCTGCCTGATTGCGCTGTGCGCCGTCACCGGCCAGATCGGCAAGCCCGGCTCGGGACTGCACCCGCTGCGCGGCCAGAACAACGTGCAGGGCGCGAGCGACGCGGGCCTGATCCCGATGATGTTCCCCAACTACCAGCGCGTGGACAACGCGGGGGCACATGCGTGGTTCGAGGACTTCTGGGGCACCAAGCTGGACGCGGCGCCGGGCTATACCGTGGTCGAAATCATGCACAAGGCCCTGGCACCCGACAGCGACCCCCACAAGGTGCGCGGCATGTACATCATGGGCGAGAACCCCGCCATGAGCGACCCCGACCTGAACCACGCGCGCCACGCACTGGCCAGCCTCTCGCACCTGGTGGTGCAGGACATCTTCCTGACCGAGACCGCCTGGCTGGCCGACGTGGTGCTGCCCGCCAGCGCCTGGCCCGAAAAGACCGGCACCGCCAGCAACACCGACCGCATGGTGCAGATGGGCCGCCGCGCGCTCAATCCGCCGGGCGATGCGCAGCCGGACCTGTGGATCATCCAGCAGATCGCCGCGCGCATGGGGCTTGGCTGGAACTACGAAGGCGAGGAGTCTGGCGTGGCCGCTGTCTACGACGAAATGCGCCAGGCCATGCACGCCAGCATCGAGGGCATCACCTGGGACCGCCTCGCACGCGATTCCAGTGTGACCTACCCCTGCCTCACGCCTGACGACCCGGGCCAGCCCATCGTCTTCACCGAAAAATTCCCAACGCCCACGGGCCGCCTGCAGTTGGTGCCCGCCAGCGTGATCCCGGCGGCAGAGAAGCCCGATGCCGACTACCCCCTGGTACTCATCACCGGTCGCCAGCTGGAGCACTGGCACACCGGTAGCATGACGCGGCGCAGCACCGTGCTGGACGCCATCGAACCGATGGCCACCGCGTCGCTGCATGGCGACGAACTGGCGCGGCTGGGCGTGGCGCCCGGCGCGCTGGTGGGCATCCGCTCGCGGCGCGGCATGGTGCAGGTGCGCGTGCGCCGCGACGACGGCACGCCGCGCGGCACGGTGTTCATGCCATTTGCCTATGTGGAGGCGGCGGCCAATCTGCTCACCAACGCGGCGCTGGACCCGTTCGGCAAGATCCCCGAATTCAAATATTGCGCCGTGGCGGTGGAGGTCATGCAGGCCACTGGCGTGCCGGGCTGACACCGCGTGATCCGTACGCTGGCTGTGGGGCTTTGCACCGCGCGCTGCGGGCAAGGGGTTACTCCGGGGTACAGTCGCAGCCCATGACAGAGCGCCCCTACACCGACGTTGCCGTGATCATGCGGCGCGAGCACATCGACAACCGCTGGCAGCCCTGGCGGTGGTCGCTGGCCGAGGTGGTGATCCACGAGCCCGCCTTTGGGACCGAACCCCGCCCTCTGATCCAGGACCAGCGCGAGCAGCGCTGGCTGTTCCCGGGCTTTCGCGTGGAGCTGTTCCGCGACGACGCCGAGGGTTATCACCTGAACCTCACTTCGCCCGCGCCCTGCTGGTTTGTGATGTGGCGCCAGGATGAAGACACCGGCGCGGGCGAGGTCCCCATGGCCCGCCCGGTGGCGGTGAGCCTGAGCTACCACGACGCCGGCCGCTGGCTGGACGCACAGGAAACCGTGGAGCAAGTGCCCGCCGATGCCGAGGTGGTGGAGGCACTGCGCGCCTTTGTGGCCGAGCATTACCAGCCCGAGCCCAAGCGCCGCAAGCGGCCCGAGAGCTTTCGCACGCTGCAGGACCGCTTTGGCAACCCCGCGTCCGTGTCCACCGACAAGCCGCGTGGCGGCGGTGGTGGTGGTGGCGGCCATGCGGGAGGCGCGCGAGGAGGTGGCGACCATGGCTGACGGATTCCTCGGCCGCTGGTCGCGGCGCAAGCAGGATGTGCTGGCGGGCAAGCCCGTGCAGGACCCGCCGCCGCCCGCCCCCCAGGTGGCAACCCCCGCGCCGGTGGCCGCTGTGGCTGCGCCCGTCGCACCTGCAGCCCCTGCCCCGGAGGTGCCACCGCCGCCCACATTGGCGGATGCTGAGGCGCTCACGCCCGCGTCCGACTTCAAACCGTTTGTGGCCCGTGCCGTGTCGCCTGAGGTGCGCAATCTGGCCATGAAAAAGCTGTTTGCCGACCCGCACTTCAATGTGATGGACGGCCTGGACATTTACATCGGCGACTACACCCAGCCCGACCCGCTGCCTGCAGGCATGCTGCGCAAGATGGCCAGTGCGCATGCACTGGGCTTTTTTGACCACGAGAAAAAGGCCGCGACCGCTGCGCAGGGTTTGCCAGGTGATGCTGCGCCGGACGCGGCCCCTGCGGCCGCAATATCCCCGCCGGGCAGTCAGCCTCGGGATGATGCGGAGGCGCAAAGCCCCCCAGACGTGGCACAGTCCCAGGTATGCAACGCTGTTCCTAGCGTTCCCTCTAGCGAGCCTGAGGTGGCCCCACGCTCTGCCCAGGATGCGGTGGTCACGCCAGCCAGCCATACCCACAATGACCACGACGCTCATCTGCGACTGCAACCAGACGATGCCCCTCAACGCCAAGGCGTTGGGCGAGGCACTGCATGAAGACCTGACCCTTCACTCCACCCTGTGCCGGCGCGACGCGGGGGCGTTCCAAAAGGCCATCCAGTCCGGGCAGGACGTGGTGGTGGCCTGCACCCAGGAGCAGCGCCTGTTTGGCGACCTGGGCCAGCAGACCGAAGGCGCGGTGTCGCCCATCCGGTTTGTGAACATCCGCGAAACCGGSGGYTGGAGCCGCGATGCTGCCAAGGCCAGCCCCAAGATCGCCGCGCTGCTGGCAGCAGCGCGTTTGCCCGACCCTCCGCCCGTACCCACGGTCACCTACAAGAGCACGGGCCGCTTGCTGATCATCGGACCGCTCGACCAGGCCGAGCAGGCGGCCGCCCTGGTGTCGGATGTGCTGGATGTGACGCTGTTCACCCAAGGCCCTGGCAATGCCGGTGGCGCGCAGGCGCGGCGCTATCCGGTGCTGGGTGGCCGCATCACGGGCCTCACCGGCTGGCTGGGTGCGTTTGAGCTGCAATGGGCGGCCGACAACCCCATCGACCTGGACCTGTGCACGCGCTGCAACGCTTGCGTGGCGGCCTGTCCTGAAAACGCCATTGGCCTGGATTACCAGATCGATCTGGCCGCCTGCCAGTCGCACCGTGCCTGCGTGAAGGTGTGCCAGGTGGCGGGCGCCATCGACTTCACCCGCGATGCCACGGCGCAGACCGAGCGTTTTGACCTGGTGCTGGACCTGCGTTCATCCACTGCCACGCCCACCTTCCTGCAGCACGCGCTGCCGCAGGGTTACCTGCGCTGGGACGGGCGGGACCTGGGCACGCTGCTCAAGCTGCGCGAGCTGGTGGGCGAGTTCGAGAAACCCAAGTTTTTTGTCTACAAACAAAAGCTCTGCGCCCACAGCCGCAACGAAACCGTGGGCTGCAATGCCTGCGTGGACATCTGCTCGGCCGAGGCCATCAGCAGCGACAAGGGCCGCCAGCAAATCAAGGTGAACCCCAACCTGTGTGTGGGCTGYGGCGCCTGCACCACCGTGTGCCCCACGGGCGCACTGACCTATGCCTACCCCAGTGCGACGGAGCAGGGCACCAAGCTCAAGACGCTGCTGTCCACCTACACCGCCGCCGGCGGCAAGGATGCGGTATTGCTGCTGCACAGCCAKGAGCGCGGCCAGGCGCTGGTGGAAGAACTGGGCCGTGCTGCTCAGCTGAAGCTGGCGCATGGCGTGCCTGCCAACGTGATCCCGGTGGCGCTGTGGCATACGGCGAGCACGGGGGTGGACCTGTGGCTGAGTGCCATGGCCTATGGTGCGTCGCAGGTGGTGGTGTTGAGCACCGATGAAGAAGCGCCGCAGTACCTCGAAGGCCTGCAGGCGCAAATGGACGTGGCGCAGGCCATCCTGCGCGGCCTGGGCTACACCGGCACCCATGTGCAGTTGCTGCGTGCCAACCACCCCACCGCGCTGGATGCTGCACTGCAGACCCTGGGCCAGACGCGCCAGAAGACCCCGGCCGTGGCTGCACGCTTTGCGGTGGCCCAAGAGAAGCGCAGCACGCTGGAGATGGCACTCGACCACCTGATCGAGCAGGCCCCGATGCCCGTAGACGAGCGGCCTGCGGCCATTGCTCTGCCTGCCGTGGGGTCGCCGCTGGGCACGATTGAAGTCAACAAAGATCGCTGCACCCTGTGCCTGAGCTGCGTGAGCGCCTGCCCCGCCAGTGCGCTGCAGGACAACCCGCAGATGCCGCAGCTGCGCTTCATCGAAAAGAACTGCGTGCAGTGTGGCCTGTGCGCCACCACCTGCCCCGAAGACGCCATCACCCTGCAGCCGCGCCTGCTGCTCACGCCCGAGCGTGCACAGCTGCGTGTGCTCAACGAGGCCAAGCCCTGGGCCTGTGTGCGCTGCAGCAAACCCTTTGGCACGGTGAAAGCCATCGAGGCCATGCTGGGCAAACTGTCGGGCCACCCCATGTTCCAGGGCGAGGCRCTSGAGCGACTGAAGATGTGCAGTGACTGCCGCGTGATTGACCTGTATTCCGCACAAAACGAGACGAAAGTGACCGACCTGTGAGCGCTCCATCCACCTTGACCCCCCGGGGCGGCAGCTCTGCGCTCGATGAAGAAACCGCCCGCGCCGAGCTGTATGGCTTGTTGTCGCAGCTGTACTACGCAGCGCCCAGCCCGGAGCTGCTGTCGGCCTTGCGGGTGGCAGTGACGGAGGCGCCTGCCGATGGCGGCTTTTTGCAGGAGCCCTGGCAGCAACTGGTGGCGGCGTCGCGTGCGCTCAGCGATGCTGCCATTGCGCAGGAGTTTGACCGGCTGTTTGGTGGTGTGGGCAAGCCCGAGGTGTTTTTGTATGGCTCGCACTACCTCAGCGGGTTTCTCAACGAGAAGCCGCTGGCGCGTCTGCGTACCGATTTGCAGCAGCTGGGCCTGGCGCGGGACGAGACCATGCCCGAGACCGAGGACCATGTGGCCTACCTGCTGGAGGTCATGCGCTACCTGATCGCTGGAGACGATGTAGCTGTCTGCAACCTGACATCGCAGCGTGAATTTTTTTCAACGCATCTGCAGCCCTGGGTTCTTCAGCTCTGCGATGCCTTGGCCGCACAGCCGCAAGCACGGTTTTATGCGGCTGTGGCGCACTTCACGCGGGCCTTTGTGTCGGTGGAGACCCAGGGCTTCGACATGTTGGATTGATCCCTTCAGATGCTCGTAAACCCTCGATATGCCGCTACAAAAGATGAGTGTGTTACTGGGAGTTGTAAAGCCCGATGGCGGGTTTTTACACACTGACATAGACTGTATGAATTCCGTTTCATAGCTGCCAGCCTTTCTGGAGACAAGCATGCAGAACAGCCAGCCAAATTCCTCCCGTCGGAGCTTCTTTTCCGGCGCCGCCACCGTAGGGGCTGCCGCAGCAGCCGTGGTGGCACTCCCCCATGTCGCGCCGTCCGATGCCGTGGTGTCCGAGCCCGCGCGCGTCGCACCCGAAAAGGGCGGTGGCTACCACCTGTCTGCCCGCGTGAAGCAGTACTACAAGACCACCCAACTTTGACATCGGGGCACGCCATGTTGCTAACCAAGAAGTCTTCCCATTCTGTGCAGGGCAACGGCTCTGCATCGCCTTTTGTGCACAGCCTGCGCCGTGGCCTGTCGCAGGCCCTGCCCACCATGGACCGTCGCTCGTTCCTGCGCCGCTCTGGCCTGGGAGTGGGCGTGGGCATCGCGGCCTCGCAGCTCACGCTGGTCAAGAAATCCAACGCTGCCGAAGGTGCCAAGGTCGGCATCGGCGACAGCAAGATCGAAGTGCGCCGCACGGTGTGCACCCACTGCTCGGTGGGCTGCGCGGTCGATGCGGTGGTCGAGAACGGCGTGTGGGTGCGCCAGGAGGCGGTGTTCGACTCGCCCATCAACCTGGGTGCCCACTGTGCTAAGGGCGCAGCCCTACGCGAGCACGGCCATGGCGAGTACCGCCTGCGTTATCCCATGAAGCTGGTCAACGGCAAATACGAGCGCATCAGCTGGGACACGGCCCTGAACGAAATCACGGCCAAGATGCAGGAGCTGCGCAAGGCCAGCGGTCCTGACAGCGTGTACTTTGTGGGTTCGTCCAAGCACAACAACGAGCAGGCCTATCTGCTGCGCAAGTTCGTGAGCTTCTGGGGTACCAACAACTGCGACCACCAAGCGCGTATCTGCCACTCCACCACGGTGGCGGGTGTGGCCAATACATGGGGCTATGGCGCCATGACCAATTCGTACAACGACATGCAAAACAGCAAGGTCGCTCTGTACATCGGCTCCAACGCGGCCGAAGCGCATCCGGTGTCCATGTTGCACATGCTGCACGCCAAGGAAACCGGCTGCAAGATGATCGTGGTGGACCCGCGCTTCACCCGCACGGCCGCCAAGGCGGACGAGTACGTGCGCATCCGCTCCGGTACCGACATTCCCTTCCTGTTTGGTGTGCTGYACCACATCTTCAAGAACGGCTGGGAAGACAAGMAGTACATCAACGACCGYGTCTWYGGCATGGACAAGGTGCGCGASGAAGTGCTGGCCAAGTGGACGCCYGACAAGGTSGARGAGGCYTGTGGCGTCAAGGARGMCCAGGTKTTCAAGGTSGCSAMSATGCTSMACGAGAACMRCCCYGGCACCRTCGTGTGGTGCATGGGCCAGACGCAGCACACCATCGGCAATGCCATCGTGCGTGCATCGTGCATCTTGCAGCTGGCTTTGGGCAACGTGGGCAAGAGCGGTGGCGGCACCAACATCTTCCGCGGCCACGACAACGTGCAGGGCGCAACCGACGTGGGTCCCAACCCAGACTCGCTGCCTGGYTACTACGGCCTGGCCGAAGGCTCGTGGAAGCACTTCGCCGCTGTGTGGGGAGTGGACTTCGAGTGGATCAAGAAGCAGTATGCGTCGCCCGCGATGATGACCAAGAACGGCATCACCGTGTCGCGCTGGATCGACGGYGTGCTSGAGAASAACGAGCTGATCGACCAGGACTCSAAYCTGCGCGGCGTGTTCTWYTGGGGSCATGCGCCCAACTCGCAGACSCGYGGYCTSGARATGAAGCGCGCCATGGACAAGCTSGACCTGCTGGTGGTGGTSGACCCYTATCCMTCGGCCACCGCCGCSATGGCKGCCATGCCMGGCAAGGCCGAAGATTTGAATCCCAACCGTGCGGTGTACCTGCTGCCCGCCGCCACGCAGTTCGAGACCAGTGGTTCTTGCACGGCATCCAACCGGTCGCTGCAGTGGCGCGAAAAAGTGATCGAGCCGCTGTGGGAGAGCCGCTCCGATCACATGATCATGCACCAGTTCGCCGAAAAGCTGGGCTTTGCCGCCGAGCTGTCCAAGAACTACAAGATGCAGAAGGTCAAGGGCATGGACGAGCCCGTGCCCGASGACATCCTGCGCGAGATCAACAAGWCSKKCTGGRCCRTKGGCTACACCGGCCAGAGCCCYGAGCGSCTGMAGGCSCACATGAAGAACATGCACCTGTTCGATGTGAAGACCCTGAAGGCCAAGGGCGGCAAGGACAAGGAGACTGGTTACGACTTTGGCGGTGACTATTTTGGCCTGCCATGGCCCTGCTATGGCACGCCGGAGCTCAAGCACCCAGGCTCGCCCAATCTGTACGACACCTCCAAGCATGTGATGGAAGGCGGCGGCAACTTCCGCGCCAACTTCGGCGTGGAAAAGGATGGCGTCAACCTGCTGGCAGAGGACGGCTCCCATTCGGTGGGCAGCGAGATCACCACGGGCTACCCCGAGTTCGACCACGTGCTGCTCAAGAAGCTGGGCTGGTGGGACGATCTGAGCGATGCCGAAAAGGCCAAGGCCGAGGGCAAGAACTGGAAGACCGACCCCACGGGCGCGATCATTCGGGTGGCCCTCAAGCACGGTTGCCATCCATTCGGCAATGCCAAGGCGCGCGCTGTGGTGTGGAACTTCCCGGACGCCATTCCGCAGCACCGTGAGCCTCTGTATGGCACGCGTCCTGACCTCATGGCCAAGTATCCGACCCACGACGACAAGAAGGCCTTCTGGCGCCTGCCTACCCTGTACAAGAGCGTGCAGGAGAAAAACGTGGCCGACAAGGTGCACGAGAAATTCCCGCTCATCATGAGCTCGGGTCGTCTCGTGGAGTACGAAGGCGGCGGCGAGGAAACCCGCTCCAACCCCTGGCTGGCGGAGCTGCAGCAGGAGTCGTTCGTCGAGATCAACCCCAAGACGGCCGCCGACCGGGGCATCCGCAACGGCGAGCGCGTATGGCTCAGTTCTCCCACCGGTGCCCGCATCAACGTGCAAGCACTCGTTACCGAGCGCGTGGCACCCGATACTGTGTGGATGCCGTTCCACTTCTCGGGCCGCTGGCAAGGGGCGGACATGCTGGCGTACTACCCCAAGGGTGCGGCACCTGTGGTGCGCGGTGAAGCCGTCAACACGGCCACCACCTATGGCTACGACAGCGTGACCATGATGCAAGAAACCAAGACCACGATCTGCAACGTGGAACGCGCCTGATCGCGCCACGCAAGGAGACACACATGGCACGAATGAAATTCATCTGTGACGCAGAGCGCTGCATCGAATGCAACGGCTGCGTGACCGCCTGCAAGAACGAACACGAAGTACCGTGGGGCGTGAACCGCCGCCGCGTGGTCACCCTGAACGACGGTGTGCCGGGTGAAAAGTCCATCTCGGTGGCCTGCATGCACTGCAGCGACGCACCTTGCATGGCGGTCTGCCCCGTCAACTGCTTCTACCGCACCGAAGAGGGTGTGGTGTTGCACGACAAGGACGTGTGCATTGGCTGCGGCTACTGCAGTTATGCCTGCCCGTTTGGCGCGCCGCAGTTCCCATCGTCCGGCACCTTTGGTGTGCGCGGCAAGATGGACAAGTGCACCTTCTGCGCCGGTGGTCCTGAAACCCATGGCAGCCAGGCCGAGTTTGAAAAATACGGCCGCAATCGCCTGGCCGAAGGCAAGCTGCCCGCCTGCGCAGAAATGTGTTCTACCAAAGCCCTGCTGGCCGGTGACGGCGATGTGGTGGCGGATATCTTCCGCAACCGCGTGGTGCAGCGTGGCAAGGGCGCCGAAGTGTGGGGCTGGGGCACGGCCTACGGCTCACAACAGGCAGGTCAGCCTGCAGGAGGCAAGTCATGATGCAGCGCACCATACACATGACCTTGGTCGCTGCGGTGGCCGCCCTGGCATTGACGGGCTGCGGCGAGAAACCGCAGACCGGCGCGGGCATCCGCAGCGATGCCCCGTCTTACGCCGGCACCGGCAGCAACTTCACGCAGCCTGGCTGGAAAGCCGGCGACAAAACCAGCTGGGAAGCGCAGTTGAAAGCGCGCCAGCAGTACGGCCAGAACGAATACACCCGCACCCAGGCGAAGTGAGGTCCACCATGAAATACATCGTGTGGTCCATGGCCTTGGCGGCCAGCCTGGCCTGTGGGCTGGCTGGCGCCCAGACGCCGCCTGCTGCGCCCGACGCATCGGCGGCAGCTCCTGCAGCCACGGCTGCACCGGCTGCGGTGGGGGGCGTACAAAGCCAGAATATCTTTCAGGTCAAACCCGACGCCAGCGCTGATCCCAAATACTCGGAACAGACCAATGGCGAGCGCATGAAGGTGCAGCCCGGCAACAACGCGCCSATGTGGCGCCAGGTGGGGCAGGGCGTGACMGGCTACAGCAGCYTGCCKRWRASCCAGGCGCCCGAGGCSGGCAACCTGATCCAGCSYTTYGTGCAGTACCCCGGCTCGCGCTWCACCAATGCSGGCGAGGCSTGGCGSCAAGTGCGCAACSACTGGATCATCCCCTACGGYGCGGCGCTGTTTGCCATCGTGTTGCTGGCTTTGGGCATCTTCTACTTTGTGAAAGGCCCGCTGGGGCATGAGCATCCCGACGGCACCGGCCCCCGCCGTATCGAGCGTTTCACCCCGTTCGAGCGCGCGGCCCACTGGGCCAATGCGTTTGCATTCATCGCGCTGGCCATCTCCGGCATCGTGATGGCGTTTGGCAAGTTCTTCCTGTTGCCCATCCTGGGGACCACGCTTTTTGGCTGGTTGACCTATGCGCTCAAGAACGTGCACAACTTTGTGGGTCCGTTGTTTGCCGTGTCGCTGCTGGTGATCATTCTTACGTTCATCAAGGACAACATCGCCAACCGCGCTGACTTTGTCTGGTTGGCCAAGGGCGGCGGCATGCTGGGCAAGGGCAATCACGAGGTGCCCTCACACCGCTTCAATGCGGGCGAGAAGGGCCTGTTCTGGTGGGGCATCACCATCCCCGGCATCTTTGTGGTGGCCACTGGCCTGGTGCTCGACAAACTCATCCCCGGCTTTGGCGACGTGCGTGGCGACATGCAGATCGCCCACATGATCCACGCCACTCTGACCATCTGGATGATGGCGCTGATCTGTGGTCATATCTACATGGGCACAGTGGGCATGAAGGGTGCCTACAAGGCCATGCGCACCGGCTATGTGAGCGAGGGCTGGGCCAAGGAACACCATGAGCTGTGGTACGACGATGTGCAGGCCGGCAAGATCCCGCGCCAGCGCAGCGCCAGCCAGTCAGCGACCGACGTAACAGCATCTGCGGGCCAGCAGCCCGCCCAGGTATGAGGATCCACTCCATGACGAGATCAAGCATCCGCACCTCTTTGCTGGCGCTGTGCGCGGTAGCCGTATGCACTGTGGCATCCGCCAAGCTGCCGGCCCCGTCCCCCGAGGCGGCCGCCAAGGCCGCCGAAGCGGCAGCCAAGGCTGCATGGGCTGGCAAGGTGGACAACTACAAGTTGTGCCTGTCGCAAGACAAGGTGGCCGCGCACTACCGTAAGACCACGCCTTCGGCCAAGCCCGCGGCTGCTACTGGTGCTGCTTGCACGGACCCTGGTCCCTTCGCCTACACACCGCCAGCGGCCAAGCCTGCAGAGGCTGCTGGTGCACACTCGCCACCTGGCACCGCCAGCAGCCCTCCCAGCACGCAGGTACCTGCCGCTGCAGCTGCACCGGCCTCCAAGTCCTGACACGCGCCCTGCCGCGCCGGGCTCGAAGCCGCGTTCCCTGGTGGGGCGCGGCTTTTTTTCTGGGCGCGATGTGCCAGGTGCACCGCCGAGCCAGCACTTGCAGAGCGATACGGCACCAGCCTGTCCCCTTGGTGCAGTGGACCGGGCCACACAGCGGTTCATTCCCGTGCGCTAACCGCGGTAGCACCACACTGCGTATATTTGCCCCATGAGTCCCAGTTCTTTGTCCACTCCTTCCGTTTTGTCTTCGCCCGCTCTGCCGCGCCTGACGCAGGCCCACGCACCGCTGACCCATGCAGTCGAGGTCGTCAACGAACTGGGCGCACGGGAACAGGTACAGATCCCCGCCGAGCGTCCGCTCACGATTTATGTGGACAAGCGCGAGCTCGTGACGCTGATGACACTGGGCGCGCAACCAGAGCTGCTGGTGCTGGGTTATCTGCGCAACCAGCGGCTGGTCGAATCGGTGTTCGACATCGAATCGATCACGGTCGATTGGGAGGTCCACGCCGCAGCTGTGCGCACGCGCCATGGCATTGCACGGATCGAAGAGCGCACGGCCAGCAAGGTCGTCACCACGGGCTGCGGACAGGGCAGTGTGTTTGGCGGGCTCATGGACGAAGTGGACCGCATCCAGTTGCCCGACGCCCGCCTGACCCAGGGCCAGCTGTACGGCATCGTCAACGCGATTCGCCTCAAGGAGACCACCTACAAGTCGTCCGGTTCGGTGCACGGCTGTGCCCTGTTCAAAGGGGAGGACTTGCTGATTTTTGTGGAAGACGTCGGCCGCCACAATGCGATCGACACCATCGCCGGCTGGATGTGGATGAATCCTGAGACGTGCTCATCCAGCGACTGTGCAGGAGACCCCGCACCCTCTCCCATATCGGGGGCAGACAAGGTGTTCTACACCACCGGCCGTCTCACCAGCGAGATGGTCATCAAGTCGGCGCAGATGGGGGTGCCCATTGTGGTGTCTCGCAGCGGCATGACGCAAATGGGCCATGCCGTGGCCCAGCAGCTGGGCCTGTGCGCCATCGGGCGCGCCACCAACCGCCGGTTTGTGTGCTACAGCGCTACGCACCGCTTGGTATTGCAGCCTGAACTGGCCCAGGCACCGGTGGTACCCCCAGCCCGGGCTGCTGGTGAAGTGTGAGGCGGCAGCACTCCATAGTTAGCGCCCGCGCAGACAGGGTGGTGCTGGGGCCGTTGCCGCTCAATAGTCCTTGAGTCGGCCACCGCAGCGGCGTCGAGCACCTTCGGCCCGCCTTGGCCTGCGGCCCATGCAAAGGCATGGGGCGAGACGAAAAAAAAGCCGGCTACAGCGAGCCGGCTTTTTTCATGAGCCACAGGGCTCAATAGCGGCCGCCACCGTAGCCACCCGTGCCATAGCCAACGTCCGAGCGTTTGCTTGCACTGTAGCCATTGGCGCTGTAGCCCCCTGCGCCRCCACCTTCTTCACGGGGGCGGGCCAGATTCACCACAATCGAGCGCCCATCGACGGACATGCCGTGCAGCGCGCTGATGGCGGCTTGGGCCACTTCGGCCGACGCCATTTCCACAAAGCCGAAGCCCTTGGAGCGACCGGTTTCGCGGTCCATCATGACCTTGGCGGAGGACACATTGCCGAACTCGGCAAAGTTGCTTTGCAGGCTGGAATCGGTCACGGAATAGGGCAGGTTGCCCACGTAGATCTTGKTGCTCATGGAAGAGTCTTTCTGAAGGATGGCGCGCAACGAAGGGCGCACCGTTGGGGTACAGCACTGTGAGCAGGAGCCCACGGCAACTGGGATGAGGACATGGAGCCTGCGGTCAGCAGAGCTTCAGCACACAGGGRGATGGGACATGCACGCTTGCAGCCAGCCCTGGGTGACGGCAAAGAGCCTGGCAGCTTCGCGCGAGGCAAAGGCTTTGTCAAAACGGAACACTCGGCAGTAGCTGCCGTTGCCACTTGAACGATGGACCGAGAAGGAGGCGCGGAAGCGGCCGCAGTCGGTCGGGTGTGTCGCGGGCGAAACGACGTACTGGCCCATGGAAATGGCGTTATTTGAAATCTGGTGCATTCGGGACCGCAGGCCGTCATCGACCTGCGTGAGCATCGAGGGACTCGGTGGGCTGCAGCTCTTCAGACCCACTGGGCGACAAGGTCGCAAAGGCAGCCTGCCGAGGCGCGTTAGACCGCTGGGAGGCAGGCGTTGCGGTGACTGCTGGCGTCAAGAGCCGTGACTGCAACGAAGTGAAGTATATGCGATTTGTTATTTAATTTTTATTTAATATCATTTTTGGTTTTAATAAGACGGTGCCCGTGACTCGATCCCTCCTGCGAAGGCCGATGGGCGCTGGCGCAATGGGGAGCTCGACCATCGCTCTTCATCGTCTTTTGGCCCGTTCCTGAAGCCTCTTGCGTCCTGGCTTCGACGGATTCCGCGGCCACAGAAGGCGTCACCCCGCGATGGCATGATGCGCGCATGAAAGACCTGAACGCCAGCAGCAGCACCTGGGCCGACACGTTGCCCAGCCAGTGGGGACCAGAACTGGCCCACACGGAAATTGAAGTTCCTTTGAGCCGGTCRCCGCAAGACCTGCCCACATCGTCTGCCATCAGGGCCGTTTCCGCCACGGAGCGCCTTTCACTGTGGGGCTGGATGCGCGAAGGATTGCGCGCTGCACTGTTTCTGGAGCCGCGTATAGGGGCTGCGGCACCCACGCCCTGGCAGTTGCTGGTGTTGTCGTTGATCAGCGGCGCGTTGCTGTTGGGCGCTGCACGGTTACAGGTCGTGGGCCCGGCCCAGTTCAGCATGCGTGGCTGGCTCACCCCCATGTGGAGCAGCCTGGTGCTGCTGTGGCTGGCTTGGTGGGCCATGGCGCCAGCACAGCGTGCTCCTACCCCTGCGCCCGAGCTGGGTGTGCCCGGCCCCTCGGGCGGGCTGGCCGCGTGGTATGTGCTGTCGGCGTGGGCGCCCTTGGCCCCCTTGCTGGTGCTCTATGTCCTGATGGGATTGGCGGTTCACCAGCCTGCACTGTGGAATGGGCCGGTGGCGAGCATCCTTTTCTGGGTGGCCTACGGCGTGCTCACGGTATGGGTGCTGGCCACGTTGGTGGTGGTGAGTGCCCGCTTCATCCGATCGCGGGTGCGCACTGCGGTCTTTGGCGTGGCGATGGCTGTGGTGGTCGGGGTGGGCATGTGGCAGTTTCAGGACCAGCCCTGGGAGGAAGACGCCCTGGCGGTGGCCGATGCATCTGCCGCGTCCGCCGACGGAGCACAGCGTCCAGAGCCTGCGCAACTGGCGCTATCGCAAGGCCTTTTTGAGAACCAGCAGCTGCTGTGGCAACAGCAGGTGGATGCTTTGTTGCCTCAGCGTCCCGGCGTTGTGGATGTCTATGGGTTGGTGTTCGCGCCCTATGCGGATGAAAACGTGTTCCGCCGCGAAAGCACGATGGTCAACACGCTGCTGCAGGAGCGGTTTGACGCCCAGGGCCGGGTTCTGCACCTGCTCAACCATGCTGAAACTGCCGAGACCCACCCCTGGGCGACGCCCGAGAATCTGCAACGCGCCATTGCTGCGCTGGCCGCGCGCATGGATCGCGAGCATGATGTGCTGGTGATTTACATGACCTCGCATGGCGCACGCAACCATGAACTGGCCGCCGCACACTGGCCGCTGCAGGTGCCGCCGGTGACGCCGGAGATGCTGCGCGCAGCGCTGGACGAATCGGGTATCCGCAACCGCGTGATCGCAGTGTCTGCCTGCTTTTCGGGAGGCTGGATCGAACCGCTGGCCACCGACAGCACCCTGATCATGACGGCGGCCGACGCCACCCACACCTCGTATGGCTGCGGCAGGCTGTCTGAGCTGACCTTCTTCGGCCGCGCGGTGTTTCATGAACAACTGCGCCAGACCCATTCCTTCACCGAGGCCTTTGCCAAGGCTGTGCCGCTGATTCAGCAGCGTGAGGTCGAGGCCGGCAAGGCCGACGGCTTTTCGAACCCGCAGATCCGCGTGGGCAAACAGATCGCCCCGGTGTTGCAGTCGCTGGAACAGCGGCTGCAGACGGAGGCACCAAATGCCTCCAGCGCAGCCCCGGCGCCGGCGGCCGACGCACCGAGCCCGGTGCCGGCGACAGCTGCGGCGACCGACCCCGCCACAGCGCCACCCCCGCGGCCCTGATGCGTTGAACACGTTCTAACACCCCACGGCCCGCCAGCCCGTTCGCTTTGCGCTAAGGTCTGCCCATGAACCTGTCTTTCCTGCGCCTTGGCTGGCGCACCCTGGCCCGGGACCTGCGTGCGGGCGAGTTGCGACTGCTGATCGTGGCGGTCACGCTGGCGGTGGCCGCGCTCACCTCAGTGGGGTTTTTTGCCGATCGTTTGCAAGGCGGGCTGCAGCGCGACGCCCTGCAGCTGCTGGGGGGGGATGCAGTCGTGGCCAGCGACAACCCAACGCCCGCTGCATTCGTGGAGCGCGCCAAGGCGCTGGGGTTGCAATCGGTGACCACGCTGGGCTTTCCGACCATGGGCCGCGCGAGCGATGCGCAGGGCGGCGCCAGCAAGCTGGTGGCACTCAAGAGCGTGCAGCAGGGTTACCCGCTGCGCGGCAGCCTCACGGTGGCAGATGCCCCCGGCGCGCTGGAGCAGCCGACGCGTGACATCCCGGCGCCCGGCGAGGTGTGGGTGGACGCGCCACTGCTCGAATCGCTCAACCTAGCCATGGGCGACAAGCTGTTGCTGGGCGATGCGCAACTGCGCATCGCGCGCATCATCGTCATCGAGCCTGACCGGGGGGCGGGCTTCATGAGCTTTGCACCACGTGTGATGGTGAACGAACGCGACCTGCCCGCCACGGGGCTCGTGCAGCCTGCCAGCCGCCTGACCTACCGCTTTGCCGTGGTCGGCCCGGCGTCGGCCATCAAGGCGTTCAACGATTGGGCGGTGGTCGAGGCCAAGAAGCCCGAAGTGCATGGCGTGCGCGTGGAGTCGCTGGAAAGCGGCCGCCCCGAGATGCGCCAGACGCTGGATCGCGCGCAGAAATTCCTGAGCCTGGTAGCGCTGCTGGCTGCACTGTTGTCTGCCGTGGCCGTGGCGCTGGCCGCGCGCGGGTTTGCGGCGGAGCACCTCGACGCTTCGGCCATGCTGCGTGTGCTGGGGCAGAGCCAGCGCACCATTGCTGGGGCCTATACCACTGAGTTCGCGCTGATCGGCCTGTTTGCCAGCTCCTTGGGTGTGGCGCTGGGCTATGTGGTGCACTACGCGTTTGTGCTGCTGCTGGCGGGATTGGTGGAATCGGCCTTGCCTTCGCCCAGTCTGTGGCCGGTGGTGTTTGGCCTGGGCATGGGRCTCACGCTGCTGTTYGCSTTYGGCYTGCCGCCGGTGCTGCAGCTGGCSCRGGTGCCGCCRYTGCGSGTGATMCGGCGYGAYGTSGGSGGGCTCAAGCCCGCATCGCTGGCAGTGCTGGGTATCGGCATTGCGGGCTTCGCTGCGCTGTTGCTGGCCGTCAGCAGCGACATCAAGCTGGGTCTGATTGCCGTGGGTGGTTTTGCCGGCGCCGTGGCGCTGTTTGCAGGCCTGTCATGGGTGGCGGTCAAGCTTCTGCGCAAGAGCGTSAACGAAAGCACSGCSCCGCGCTGGCTCGTGCTGGCCACGCGGCAGATTTCKGCGCGCCCGGCCTATGCCGTGGTGCAGGTCAGCAGCCTGGCGGTGGGTCTGCTGGCTCTGGTGCTGCTGGTGCTGCTGCGCACCGACCTCATCRGCAGCTGGCGCAAGGCGACCCCGCCCGATGCCCCCAACCGTTTTGTCATCAACGTGATGCCTGACCAGTCGGAGGCCTTTCAGCAGACGCTCAAGGACAGCGGAGTGGGTCGCTACGACTGGTACCCCATGATCCGCGGCCGGCTGGTGGCCGTGAACGGCAAGCCAGTGGGCCCCGACAACTACACCGACGACCGCGCCAAGCGCCTGGTGGACCGAGAATTCAACCTGTCCAACGCTGTGGAGGCACCGCCCCACAACCAGGTGGTGGCAGGACGCTGGACGCCCGGCGAGGAGGGCGCCATCAGCGTGGAAGAAGGTATTGCCCAGACGCTGGGCCTGCAGCTGGGTGACCGTTTGCAGTTCGATATGGGCGGCGTGCAGGACGAGGCCCGCATCACCAGTCTGCGCAAGGTGGACTGGGGCTCCATGCGCGCCAACTTCTTTGTGATGTACCCGGTGGCGGAGGTCAAGGATGTCCCGGTCACCTACCTGGCCGCCTACCGCGCTCCAGAAACCCACGGTTTCGACAACGCGCTGGTGCGCCAGTTTCCCAACATCACCAACGTGGACATGGGCGCCACCATTGCCCAGGTGCAGCGGGTGCTGGAGCAGGTGATCCGGGCGGTGGAGTTCTTGTTTGCCTTCACACTGGCTGCTGGGCTGGTGGTGCTGTTCGCCRCCGTCACGGCCACCCGCGAAGAGCGCGCACGCGAGTACGCCATCATGCGTGCCGTGGGGGCCCGTGCCAGCCTGCTGCGTCAGGTGCAGCGGGCCGAGCTGGTGGGTGTGGGCCTGTTGGCGGGCTTTCTGGCCAGCGCGGTGGCGGTGGGCGTGGGCTGGGCGTTGGCGCGTTATGTGTTTGACTTCACCTGGACCGCCGCCCCCTGGGTGCCGCTGGCCGGTGCGCTCGCGGGCGCGGTGCTGGCGCTGGCCGCAGGCTGGTGGGGGCTGCGCGAGGTGCTGCTGCGCCCGGTGGTGGACACGCTCAGGCGGTCTGCCGAGTAACTGGACAGCAGCAGGCGCACTGCACTGCGTCCGGAAAGGGTGAGAGTCCGCACGAGCACCCTCTGCCTTTGGCCGGTGCCGAGCGCTTTCCGAGGGTGTTTGTCGTGGCAGCCGTGGGACATTGCTCGCTCCGCGATGCAACGACCGCACGCGGCGCAAGGTGTTGCGGCCATTGGCCTCGCCGGCCCAGAGTTTGAATAAAAACAGACGATAGCGCCGAATTCATATGCGCTGATAGCTATCAAATGGATAGCGAATACTCGCCAATGCGCTGGCTGCGCCTACTGCATTTTTGCTGCTCCGGGCCCGAAAAATCGCTTTTTGGGCCACCGGTGCGACAATAGAGGGCTAAATGACAAGTTCCTTTTCCAATCTATCGCTGGCTGAGCCGCTGGCGCGCGCCGTAGCCGAAATGGGCTACGAGTCCATGACGCCCATCCAGGCGCAGGCCATCCCGGTGGTGCTCACCGGCCAGGACGTGATGGGCGCAGCCCAGACCGGCACCGGCAAAACCGCCGCGTTCTCGCTGCCTTTGCTGCAGCGCCTGCTCAAGCACGAGAGCAGTTCCACATCCCCCGCTCGCCACCCTGTGCGCGCTCTGGTGCTGTTGCCCACGCGCGAGCTGGCCGACCAGGTGGCCCAGCAGATCGCGCTGTACGCCAAGTACACCAAGCTGCGCAGCACCGTGGTGTTTGGCGGCATGGACATGAAGCCCCAGACCATCGAGCTGAAAAAAGGCGTCGAAGTGCTGGTGGCCACACCAGGCCGCCTGCTGGACCATATCGAGGCCAAGAATGCGGTGCTCAACCAGGTCGAGTACGTCGTGCTCGACGAGGCCGACCGCATGCTGGACATCGGTTTTCTGCCCGACCTGCAGCGCATCCTGAGCTACCTGCCCAAGCAGCGCACCACGCTTCTGTTCAGCGCCACCTTCTCGCCCGAGATCAAGCGCCTGGCCAGCAGCTATCTGCAAAACCCCATCACTATTGAGGTGGCCCGCCCGAACGAAACGGCCTCCACGGTGGAGCAGCGCTTTTACAGCGCCAATGATGACGACAAGCGCCGAGCCATCCACCAGGTGCTCAAGACGCGCGGCATCAAGCAGGCTTTCATCTTCGTGAACAGCAAGCTCGGATGCGCCCGTTTGGCGCGCAGCCTGGAGCGTGAGGGCCTCAAGACAGCAGCCTTGCACGGCGACAAGAGCCAGGACGARCGMCTGAAGGCGCTSGMMKCSTTCAAGRSCGGCGAGGTYGAYCTGCTGGTGTGCACCGAYGTSGCRGCSCGCGGCCTSGACATCAAGGACGTGCCYGCGGTSTTCAACTTCGACRTKCCKTTCAAYGCSGAAGACTAYGTGCACCGCATYGGCCGCACRGGCCGTGCSGGCGCSTCSGGCCTGGCCGTCACACTGGTGTCGGGCAGCGATGCCCGCCTGGTGGCCGACATTGAGAAGCTGATCAAGAAAAAGATCGATCTCGAAGCCATCGAATACGAAGAAGACCGCCCCCGCGGCCGCATCAACGACGGCCGCCGCGCATGGCGTGAAGCAGGCGAGACCGGTGATCCGCGCGATGTGATTCCAGCTGCCGTGCGTGAGCGCAACGAGCGCCGTGAACCCCGCGAGCCGCGTGAACACCACCGGGGTTTCCGCCCTGCCGTGGCCTCGCGCGATCCCTTCTTCGAAAAGCCTTACGAACCCAGCAGTGCGGATACCGCCCCCGCCTGGGAGGCCGCCGCCAAATCCCCTGCGCGCAGCAGCATTTCGGCCAACATCAAGCCCAAGCGCAAGGTGGCAGCCTTGTTCAAGGCGGTTCAACCCGAGACCTCCACGCAGTAACGGCAGCCGCTCTTTGCGCTGGCTGCCGTAGTGTGCGTCCCGGGCGCGTTGACTGCCCGGGTTAATCTCCAGTTTCCCAGCTCTTTAGCCCGGCTGCTGCGCCTGTTCGCAATGCACCTGCAGCAGCTCGCGGTCAGCCAGTGTCGCGCCGAAACGCACGGCGCTCAGGCACCCCCCCCATACACAGCCAGTGTCCAGGCCCAGCAGGTCGCTGCGGTTGAGCCACCCCAGGGTGGACCAGTGGCCAAAGGCCATCAGCGTGCCAGTGGTGCGTCGGCCTGGCACATCAAACCAGGGCATCAGGCCCTCTGGGGCAGCGCTGGCGCTTTCGGTGCTTTCAAAATCCATCACACCGTCGGATGAGCAAAAGCGCATGCGCGTCAGCGCGTTCACGATCACACGCAGCCGGTCGGTGCCTGTGAGCGTATTGCTCCAGTGGTCCGGCGTGTTGCCATACATGCTGTGCAAGAAGGCGGGCAGGACCGGACTACCCAGCACGGCATGGACCTCCTGCGCGCGTTCCAGGGTGTCCGTGGGGGTCCAGGCAGGTACCACGCCCGCATGCACCATCAGCAGGGTCTGGCCGGCATGCTCGTGGGCCCGCGCCAATGGCTGGTGGCGCAGCCACTCGAGCAAAGCGCTGCGGTCCGGGGCGTCGAGCACCGAGGCCAGGGTGTCGCGGCGTGAGGGTTTGCGCGCGCCGTGTGCGGCAGCGAGCAAGTGCAGGTCGTGGTTGCCCAGCAGGCAGCGGATGGCGTCGCCCTGCTGCATGCAGCGGCGTAGCACGGCGGCGGAGTCGGGGCCGCGGTTGACGAGGTCCCCCAGCAGGTACACCGTGTCACGGCTGGCAGAAAAGCCGATGGTGTCGAGCAGGCGCGCCAGGGCGTCGTCGCAGCCCTGAATGTCGCCGATACAGTAAAGTGCCATGATGGTCGTCGGTTGCAAACCTGATTGAGTGAAGCATGGATTTTCTGCTGATCGCGCTGCTGACCCTGCTCAACGGCGTGTTCGCGATGTCCGAGCTGGCGCTGGCGTCAAGTCGCAGGTCGCGGCTGACCGCCATGGCCGAGGCGGGTGACAAGGGCGCACAGGCTGCTCTGGCGCTGCTTGAGAACCCCACGCAGTTTTTGTCCTCGGTGCAAGTGGGCATCACCTCCATTGGCATGCTCAACGGGATCCTCGGAGAGGCAGCTTTCAGCGATGACCTGGGGCTGTGGCTGCAGCAGCTCGGGATGCCTGTGCGGGCCGCCAGCATCACCGCTACCGCGCTGGTGGTAACCGTCATCACCTTCGTCACCATCGTGTTTGGCGAACTGGTGCCCAAACGCATCGGACAGCTCTATCCCGAGGCGGTGTCCCGCCTGGTGGCGCGACCCATGGCCTGGGTGGCCCGGGTGGCCAAGCCTTTTGTGCGCCTGTTGTCGCTCTCAACCCAAGGGGTGCTGCGCCTGATGCAGGTGGACAACACAGCAGGGCGTTCGGTCACGGAAGAAGAAATCGTTGCCAGCCTGGAAGAAGGGCGCGAGGCCGGTGTGATCGAGCACCATGAGCACCAGATGGTGCAAAACGTGTTTCGCCTGGATGATCGGCCATTGACCTCGCTGATGGTGCCGCGCAGTGATGTGGGCTGGCTCGATGCAGGGTGGTCGGTGTTGCAGGGCTTGCAGCAGGCGGGCCGTGGCGGCGAGCATGCCGCGCATTCGTGGTACCCCGTGTGTCGCAACTCTCTGGACGAGGTGGTGGGTATTGTGAGCGTGGCCCGGTTGCTGGAGCTGGGGCCTGATGCGCCCGGCACGCTGGAACAGTATGTGAAGCCCGCCGCCTTTTTGCCCGAGACCTTGAGCGGCATGGAGCTGCTGGAGCAGTTTCGGGCGCGCTCGGGGCGCATGGTGTTTGTGGTGGACGAATACGGCGTGGTGCAGGGCATCATGACCCCGCACGATCTGCTCGAAGCCATTACCGGTGAATTGCAGCCCGGCGCTGCCGCCGATGCCTGGGCCACCCCGCGTGGTGATGGCGCATGGCTGCTGGATGGACTGATGCCTGTGTCCGAACTCAAGGCGCGCCTGGATATTCGAGATTTGCCGCAGGAAGACCGTGGGCGGTATAACACCCTGGCGGGGTTTTTGATGGCAGAAACGGGGCATTTACCTGCCGTAGGCGAACAGATTGTGTGCGTGGGCTGGATATTCGAGGTGCTGGCCCTGGAGGGCAAACGCATTGACCGCGTATTGGCACACCCTGACAGCGCACTTTGAAGCCTTTGTGGCTTCTTGGACCACCGGCTGTCCAGGTACTGAATATGCCAGGCAGTATTTTTGTGGTTTCTTAATGCAAAATCTTTACTCCGGCGTGTGCTCGCAGCGGTTATCCATATAATCGCCTTGTCACCAACCCCATTTTCTTATTCAGACACCATGACCAGCTACAAAGAACTTTTGAAGCAGCGTGAAGCGCTTGAGCAACAAATCAGCGAAGCCCGTCGCCGAGAATTGTCGGACGCTGTTTCCCAAGTGCGCGCCTTGGTGGCCGAATATGGTCTGACCGCCCAGGATGTGTTCCCCGCAGGCAAGGCCACAGGGAAAACTGGCCGCAGCTCTACCGCAGGCACCAAAGTGGCCCCCAAATACCGCGACCCGGCGACTGGCCAGACATGGACCGGCCGTGGCAAGGCGCCCAAGTGGATTCAGAACGAAAACCGCGAAAAGTTCGCCATCTGAGAAACGGCATTCGCTGCACTCAAAAAAATAGCCCGCAACTGCGGGCTATTTTTTTTTGGGTGGCCTGGCATGGGACGTCGAACTACCGAGCCTGGCCCAGCATCTGGAGCCTTCATACCTCGCTGGTGACACAAAATCTGCGCCCTGCATTCACTGGGTGGATACCGCAAAAACCGCTATCCCGACCAGTCATTGCCCACGGAACCCAAAAATTCGGTCCGCGTGTTGTTGTTCAACGCACCCCGGGCAGTCAATCCGCAGCATATTGCTGCGCCATCTCCCGCAGTACCTGGGCGGTAAATGCGTCGGCCGGGAAAAACGATTCCACCGCCAGCTCCTGCAGCGTCACATCCACTGGAGTGCCGAATATCGTCGTGGTGCTGATGAGCGACAGCATGCCATGCATGCTATTGAAACAAAACGGCATCACCACACCCAGCATTTCTCCCGCCATGACGAGTGGTGTGGATTCATCGGGCGCGGGGTATTCCAGCAGTTCGGCCTGCAGGGCCAGCAATGCCGGGTCCCCCGTGGCATGAATCTGCTGGCGCAGGCGCTCAAAGAGGTGGTGGCGCCATTGCGCCAGATTGGCGATGCGTGACGCCAGGCCGTTGGGGTGCAGGCTCAGGCGGAACACGTTGATGGGGGGCGTGAGCAGTTCAGGGCTCACATGCGCGGCCAGCAAGGCCTGCGCTGCGCGGTTGGCAGCCACCACGTTCCAGCAGCGGTCGAGTGCGATGGCGGGGCAGGGCTCATGGCCCTTGAGCACCAGCTCGACGGCTTGGCGCGCTGCGGTCAGTGCCGGGTCGTCCAGCGCGCGTTCTCGGTACATGGGGGCGTAGCCGGCTGCCACCAGCAGTGCGTTGCGTTCGCGCAGTGGGATGGCCAGGCGCTCGCACAGGCGCAGCACCATGTCACGGCTGGGATTGGTGCGGCCGGTTTCCATGAAGCTCACGTGCCGCGTGGAGATGTCTGCCTCGTCGGCCAGCTCCAGCTGACTCAGGTGCCGCTGCTGGCGCCAGGTGCGCAGGTGGTCGCCAAAACTGGCAGGCCCCGCCGCTGCGCTGCGGTGCGGCAGCGGATGGCGCGGGGTGCGGCGAGAGGGGGTGGAGGGTGCGGACGTCATGCCTCGCATCCTAGGCCCAACCAGGCCGCAGGCCATTACCTGCCATGTCATCGACGCCATGCACCGCAGCGGCAACGATGCAGCCTTCTTCAACCCCCAAGGAGCTTGCCATGTTGAACCTGTTGTCTTCCCCCTCCCTTTTGCGTGCCGTGGTCTGGTTCGATGCGTCCACCGGGCTGCTGTTGGGCGCCTTGCATCTGCTGCTGACGGCGTCGCTGGCCGAATGGCTGGGGCTGCCGCACGGACTGCTGGTGGTGTCCGGCGTTTTGCTGCTGGGCTACGCAGCACTGGCCACCCGCATTGCCCGCGCGCGCACCATGCCGCGCGGAGGGCTGTGGGCGCTGATCGCTGCCAACTTTGGATGGGCGTTGGCCAGCCTGGTGGTGCTGCTCGGTAACGCCGTGGCACCCACGTTGCTGGGTCAGGCGTACCTGGTGGTGCACGTGGTCTCGGTGGCGCTCATTGCTGAGCTGCAGTGGATGGGTGTGCGCCGCCTGCCTGCATGGGCCGCCGCTTAGCTCTGTTGTGCTATATATTTGATAGCTGTTGAGCCATAAGGATGTAGCGCTTGGCCGAGTTTTTCCGCAAAAATGGTGAAAAGAGCGTCGGATGGGCCTCTGCGCCAGGGCGGCGGGGCACAGCGGCATACCCCCAACGATTGCGCCGTCATGGGGGACTGCCAGAATAGACGCTGTTGCCTTATCAAGGAGTTCGCCATGGCCTCATCGTCCAAGCCGCTAGCCAAACCGTCGTCCCGACCCGCACGCCACGCCTTTGCCAACACGCTCAAGGGCTTCAAAACGGCGTCGGGCAAGGAGGGCAAGTTCTACTCTCTGCCCGCGCTGGCCAAGCAGTTTCCGCAGATCCAGCGTCTGCCGGTGTCGATCCGCATCGTGCTCGARTCGGTGCTGCGCAAYTGCGACGGCCGCAAGGTGACGGCCGAGCATGTSCAACAGCTTGCGCACTGGGCGCCCAATGCSGMSCGCAYCGACGAGATCCCKTTYGTCGTCWCSCGCGTGGTGCTGCAGGACTTCACCGGYGTGCCKYTGCTGGCCGAYCTGGCCGCCATGCGCAGCGTGGCCGCCAAGCTSGGCAAGAACCCCAAGAAGATCGAGCCCCTGGTGCCGGTGGACCTGGTGGTGGACCACTCGATCATGGTCGACCACTACGGCAAGAAGAATTCGCTCGACCTGAACATGAAGCTCGAATTCCAGCGCAACAAAGAGCGCTACGAGTTCATGAAGTGGGGCATGCAGGCCTTTGACACCTTTGGTGTGGTGCCCCCGGGCTTTGGCATCGTGCACCAGGTCAACCTCGAATACCTGGCGCGCGGCGTGCACAAGCGCAAGGATGGCGTGTACTACCCCGACACCCTGGTGGGCACCGACAGCCACACCACCATGATCAACGGCATCGGCGTGGTGGGTTGGGGCGTGGGCGGCATCGAGGCCGAGGCCGCCATGCTGGGCCAGCCGGTGTACTTCCTCACGCCCGATGTGGTGGGCTTTGAGATGACCGGCCAGCTGCGCGAGGGCGTGACCGCCACCGACCTGGTGCTCACGGTGACCGAGCTGCTGCGCCAGCACAAGGTGGTGGGCAAGTTCGTGGAGTTCTTTGGCGAAGGCACGCGCACCCTGGCGCTGCCCGACCGCGCCACCATCGGCAACATGGCGCCGGAGTACGGCGCCACCATGGGCTTCTTCCCGGTGGACGAAAAGACCATCGACTACTTCAAGGGCACGGGCCGTACCAAGGGCGAGATCGAGGCCTTCGAGGCCTACTTCAAAGCCCAGGGGCTGTTTGGTGTGCCGCTGGCCGGCGAGGTCGACTACTCGCAGGTCGTCAAGCTCGACCTTGGCAGCGTCACCCCCAGCCTGGCGGGCCCCAAGCGCCCGCAAGACCGCATCGAGCTGGGCAAGGTCAGCAGCCAGTTCGCTGAGCTGTTCAGCAAGCCCAACGCGCAAAACGGCTTCAACCGCCCGGCAGAGCTGCTGCACACGCGCCATCACATCCACCGCCATGGCGAAGCTGCCGCCGAAGAGGCTACGCCAGACGGTAAGCCCACGCCGGCCGGCGCACCGCGCTCGGTGGTCGAGATGGAGGCCAACAAACCGGCACTGGCCACTGCGCACGGCGAGGCCCGCGCAGCCACGCTGCCCGCCAAGGGGGCTGACCCCACAGTGGGCAATGGCGACGTGCTGATTGCCGCCATCACTAGCTGCACCAACACCAGCAACCCCAGCGTGCTGCTGGCTGCAGGCCTCTTGGCCAAGAAAGCGGTGGAGGCGGGCCTCAAGGTGCAGCCACACATCAAGACCTCGCTGGCCCCCGGCTCGCGCATCGTCACCGAATACCTCACGCAGACCGGGCTGCTGCCGTACCTGGAAAAGCTGGGCTTTGCGCTGGCGGGCTATGGCTGCAC
>NZ_JBGFFF010000032.1:0-35568 GCF_056175785.1 Acidovorax sp. LjRoot204 | reverse complement strand
ACCACAAGGTGGTCGAGGGCTCGATGGTCAACTATGAAAACTTGGACAATCATCAGACCGGAATTCACGACTACTTCAAATTCTTGAAGTTCGGTTTCGGTCGCGCTACGGACCTCGCCTGTCTGCACATACGCCGAGGTCGATTGACTCGTCAGGACGGGCTGGATGCAGTCATGCGCCTGGACGGCCGGTTTCCATGGGAATATCTGGGCAAGTCGCTCAGGGACATCCTTCAGCCGCTGGGGTTGACCGAAGGCGAATTCATCCGCATTTGTGACAAATTCACCAACAAGAAAATATTCAAGCGTGATGTCAGCGGTGCCTTGGTCAAGGATTACAACGGAAACCTCTCAAAGATTAACAACGATAACCTCTGACGGGTGTGCGATGAGAGTGGGTGTTGTTGACTATGGCGTGGGTAACCTCGGCTCCGTCGTGCGGGCGCTGGAGGAACTGCGCGTGGCGCCGGTGCTGCTGGACCGGCCGAACGACATGTACGCCACAGATCGCCTCATACTTCCCGGTGTGGGCAACTTTGCCGACTGTGCGCGGCTGCTGGAGGCCGGGGGATGGACCGCTGCTCTGCACGATGCGGTGAAAGGCTACGGACGTCCGCTGTTGGGCGTATGTGTGGGTATGCAACTTCTGGCCGACAGCAGCACTGAAGGGGTCAGCGAAGGGCTGAACTCCCCAGGCTTGGGTTTGATCCCCGGGCAGGTGCGACACCTGCGCAGCTTCGGCTGCACTCACAGGGTGCCGCACGTAGGCTGGAATGGCGTCACCCGTATGCGCGCCGACGATCACCTGTTCCAGGCTATTCCGGATGGAACAGACTTCTATTTCGTGCACAGCTACGCCTTCGCGCCGGAGGACTCCGATGACGTGCTGGCCACCACCCACTATGGCGTGCCGATCACGGCAGCGGTTCGGCGTGGACATGTATGGGGCACTCAGTTCCATCCGGAAAAGAGTTCGCGCGCGGGTTTTCGGTTGTTGAAGAATTTCGTTGAAGGCCCGATGTGCTAAAAGTGCGCGTCATTCCCACTCTGCTGTGGAAACACTTTGGTTTAGTCAAGGGCACGGCATTTGACAGTTGGCGTCGTGTCGGGCCTGTACTACCTGTCGTCAGGGTATACAACCAGCGAGAGGTCGACGAATTGGTGCTGGTGGACATCGTTGCACACCTTGGTGACGACGACCCAGACTTCGAGTCCATTGGCGAATTCGGGCAGGATTGCTTCGTTCCACTGACCGTGGGGGGCGGGATCACCCGAATCGAGCAGGTGCAGCGCCTGCTGCGGGCCGGCGCTGACAAGGTCGCTATCAATACTGCAGCTTATGCCCAGCCTGAGTTGATCTCCCAGATCTCCAGCCGGCATGGCGCGCAGTGCGTGGTCGCCAGCGTTGACGTACGAACCCAGGACCGTGGCTGGACCTGTTTCAGCCACGCTGGCAAGCGGGCCACTGATCGGGAGGTCGTTGCTTGGGTCCGGGAACTGGAGGACCGCGGTGCGGGCGAGATCCTCCTTACATCCATCGAACGCGACGGCACAATGCAAGGATATGATTTGCCGCTGATCGAGACCGTGGTGCGAGCAGTGAAGATCCCGGTGATCGCTTCCGGTGGCGCTGGCAGCTATGGCCACATGGTCGATGCCGTGACGCAGGCCGGTGCTTCGGCGGTGGCCGCGGCAAGCATCTTTCATTTTACCGAGCAGACGCCCGCTGGCGCAAAGGCGGCGCTGTCTGCCGCCGGTGTGCCGGTGCGCCGAACCTATCTATCCGGCGGATACGGCTGACATGATTGGCTCCACCCGCGTAGCGTTCCGCGTCGATGCGTCGGTCGCCATGGGGGGCGGCCATCTGAAGCGATGTCTTTCGCTGGCGAGCGCCCTCACCGAGGCCGGAGCCACGGTATGCTTTGTCTGCCGCCCATTGGATGCGGTAGTCGCCTGGGGGCTAGCTGGGCAGGATGTGGCCATTCAATGGTTGCCGGCGCCCTCTGGTGATTTTCAGCCCGGCGACGACTCCGTCCCACACGCTGCTTGGGCAGCCGTGGCTTGGGCGGATGACGCAGAGCAGACTGTGCAGGCCCTGGCGATGTCGCCACCGGACTGGCTGGTGGTGGACCACTACGCTTTTGACGCACGCTGGCACCTGTCGGTGCGGCATGCATTGGGGTGCCGCGTACTCGTGATCGACGACCTAGCGGATCGCTCCATCGACGCAGATGTGCTGCTTGACCACAACTGGGACATCGACCACCGGCACAGATACGCCGCCTGCGTCCAGCGCCCACCGACCTGGCTAACCGGTCCGCGATACGCGTTGTTGGCTCCCGCATATCTGCATGCTTCCCGCTGCATTCCGGGCTCTGATGTGCATAGCATCGGTATTTTCATGGGCGGTACCGATCCCGGAGGTGCATCCGCACGGGTGGTGCACGCCTGTCGGGCTGCAGGCTTTGGCGGACCACTCGAGGTCGTATCCACTTCGGCGAGCCCGCACCTGCCCGGTCTTCTGGAGGCCTGCGCGGCGGATGCAGCCATCACACTCACACTGGATGAGCCTGATTTGGCCTCCTTTTTTGCACGCCATGATTTGCAGATTGGCGCTGGCGGCGGTGCGACCTGGGAGCGATGCTGCATAGGCGCCCCCGCAATTGGCTTAGCTCTAGCGGCAAACCAGATGGTGGTTGTGCAGGCATTGGACCGATTGGGCGCCTTGCGCGGAGCTCGGCAAGACGACATGACAGACTTGCCCGAATTGACCGAGGTGCTGCGCCAACTGATTCCCGATGCCACTGCGCGTAGCGAGCTTGGCCAGCGCGCCGCGGCGCTGGTGGACGGCCGCGGGGCGCAACGGGTCGCCCTGTCCTTGCTGGGTTCGGAATTGCACTTGCGGCCTGCTGTGCTCGGTGATGCTCGCCTGCTGCATGCCTGGCGCAATCATCCCATGGTACGGGCCGCCTCGGCCAAGCAGGATCCCATTGCGATCGAATCCCATGAGCGCTGGATTCGCGCCGTGCTCGCGCACCCGTCGCGTTGGCTGTTCGTCGGTCTGGTTGGCAGGCTGCCTGTGGGCAGTATCCGTTTTGACCGGCTGGACAGCGGCCACTTGGAGGTCTCGTTGTATCTCGACCCGGATCTCCAAGGGCTTGGCCTGGGCCGCCACCTGTTGGCGGCGGGGGAGTGCGCGCTGCTGCGCTTTCACTCCGCAGGCGTCACCGTCGAGGCCAGTGTGCAGCCGTACAACGCAGCATCACGGCGACTTTTCGAAGCTGGTGGCTATCATGGTGGACCCTTGAAGTACCAAAAATCCCTCGGCCCAGTGCCGAATGTCGACGAACCAATGCTGTGAAAATCCTAGACCGAGATATCGGCCCCGGCCATCGCCCATACCTGATCGCGGAGATGTCGGGCAACCACAACCGATCGCTTGACCGCGCATTGGAAATTGTGGATGCCGCGGCAGCCCATGGCGCTGACGCGATCAAACTGCAGACCTATACCGCAGAGAGCATGACGCTCGACGTGCGCATGCCAGGTTTTGTGATTGACGATCCCAAGAGCCCGTGGGCTGGCCGCCAGTTGTATGAACTCTACGAAGAGGCGCATACGCCTTGGGAGTGGCATGCGCCCATCATGGCCCGCGCGGCGACACATGGGATGCATTGCTTCAGCACTCCATTTGATGCGAGCGCGGTGGAGTTTCTTGAATCCCTCCATGTGCCAGCGTACAAGATCGCCTCATTTGAGAACATCGATCTGCCGTTGATCCGCCGGGTGGCCGCAACCGGCAAGCCACTGATTGTCTCTACGGGCATGGCCACTGCCGGAGAGATCGATGATGCGGTGCGCACGGCGCGAGGGGCCGGTTGCCGTGACTTGGTGCTGCTCAAGTGCACCAGTACCTATCCAGCGACAGCGGAGAACACCAACGTTGCCACCATCATGCATATGCGCAGCCTCTTCGGCTGCGAAGTGGGTCTCTCAGACCATACCATGGGCTGTGGTGTTGCTGTCGCAGCGACGGCACTGGGCGCCACGGTGATCGAAAAGCATTTCACGTTGCAGCGGGCCGATGGCGGTGTGGACTCTGCGTTCTCGATGGAGCCGCTGGAGTTGAGGCAACTGCGAGAGGAGACCGAGCGCGCATGGCAGGCGGTTGGACAGGTCCATTACGGGCCCACGGAGTCTGAGGTCAAATCGCTGAATTTCCGCCGCTCGCTCTACATCTCCCGGGATGTGAAGGCCGGAGAGGTACTTACCCACGAGAACCTGCGCAGTGTGCGTCCTGGTTTCGGTCTCTCTGCCGCGCACTTCGATACAGTCCTTGGTATGCAGGTACGGTGTGATGCCAGCCGAGGCACGCCGTTGACGTGGGACCTGCTGCGCTGAGGGTTGCCAGCAGTCCTCCCTGCCAGCATGCGGACAATTTAGGATAGGGCAAGAGCCTGCTGAAAATACCTTATCGTGCGGCTCAGGCCCTCATCTAGTTCCACCCTGGGCTTCCAGCCATTCAGAAGCTTTGCTGCCAGTTCGATGTCGGGCCGCCTCTGCCGGGGATCATCGGAGGGCAGTGGCTTGTAGACAATCTTGGACTCGGAGTGCGTGATCTCGAGAACCTTGTTTGCAAGTTCCAGGATCGTGAATTCGCCGGGATTTCCGAGGTTGACGGGGCCCGAGATCGGTTCGGGCGTGTGCATTGTCCGCATCAACCCTTCCACCACGTCATCTATATAGCAGAAGCTTCGCGTTTGCTGGCCTGCCCCATACACCGTCAGATCGATTCCCTGCAGCGCTTGGACAATGAAATTCGAGATCACACGCCCATCGTCTATCCGCATGTGCGGGCCATAGGTATTGAACAGGCGCACGACCTTGGTATTGACGCCATGCTGTCGGCGGTAGTCGAAGAACATGGTTTCGGCGCAGCGCTTGCCTTCGTCGTAGCACGCGCGCAGACCGATGGGATTGACATTTCCCCAGTAGCTTTCCATCTGGGGATGGACCGCAGGATCTCCATATACTTCGCTGGTGGACGTTTGCAAAATGGGAATGCTTCGCCTGCGCGCAAGTTCGAGCAGATTGAGTGCACCGAGCACGCTGGTACGCATGGTCTGGATGGGATCTGCCTGGTAATGAACCGGCGATGCGGGGCAGGCGAGGTTGTAGATGGCATCCACATCGGCATTCAGGGGCAGGCAGATGTCGTGATGCAGTACCTGAAAACGGTGGTTGGACCGCAGGGTGATGACGTTTTCTTCTCGGCCGGTCGAGAAGTCGTCTACGCACAGCACATGGTGTCCTGCCGCAAGTAGCTGCTCACACAGATGCGAGCCGAGAAATCCAGCCCCGCCGGTAACCATGATGTTCATGGGAGTCATATCAAGAAGTGCCAAAAATACGATGAGTGCTACGAACGCCGGCCGATGGCCAGATAGTCAAAGCCGAGCGATTGCATGGTTTTCGGCTCATAAAGGTTGCGGCCGTCCACGATGAGAGGGGTTTTCAACGCCTGTTTGAGGGTGCCAAAGTTCGGACTGCGGAAGATCTGCCATTCCGTGACGATCAAAAGCGCATCGGCGTCGCAGGCAGCATCCAGGGGGCCTTCTGCATATTCGATTCGCGTCTGCAGATCGGGCTGCTCAGCCAGATCCTCCGCGAGACAGCGTTTGGCCTCCTGCATCGCTACTGGATCGAACACACGCAGCCTGGCGCCACGCTGCAGCAACTCGCGGATCAAGGTCCGGCTCGGGGCTTCGCGCATGTCGTCTGTATTGGGTTTGAACGCCAGGCCCCAGATGCCAATCTGCTTGCCCGAAAGATGGTTGCCGAGCCGATCGGTCAGTTTGCGAAGCAACAGCAACCGCTGCTCTTCGTTCACGTCTGCAACCGCTTGCAGAATGCGCAGTGGCGCCCCTGTGTCGATGCCCATTCGCATCAGAGCTGCAACGTCCTTGGGAAAGCAACTGCCTCCATAGCCTGCGCCCGAATACAGGAAGCTATCCCCTATGCGTGGATCAGAACCGATGCCGATGCGCACGTTCTCGATGTCCACCTCAAGTCGGTCGGCCAAATTCGCCATCTCATTCATGAAGCTGATGCGGGTGGCCAGCATGGCGTTGGCTGCGTACTTGGTGAACTCGGCGCTGCGCACGTCCATGCATATCACGCGTTCGCGGTTGTGGCCGAAAGGCCGATACAGCTCTCGCATCATGGTCCCGGCCTCGAGCTCGGCCGGCGTGCTGCCAAACCCCACAATGATCCGGTCCGGCCGCATGAAGTCGTCGATGGCGCTGCCTTCCTTGAGAAATTCCGGATTGGACACCACAGCGAATCCGGGAGGCTCGGCCCCACGAAAATCACGCCGCGCCAGAATGTCATTCATGGCTTCATGGACCTTCTCCGCAGACCCCACGGGGACCGTCGACTTGTTGACGATCACCTTGAAACCTTCCATGTGTGCGGCGATGGTCTGCGCCACGTCGAATACATAGCTCAGGTCTGCGGCACCGTCATTGCAGGACGGTGTTCCCACGGCGATGAACTGGATGTCTCCATGCGCGACGCCTTGAACAGGATCCGTGGAGAACTCCAGTCGGTCGGCCAGCCTGTTGCTCGCGATCAGTTCGCGCAGCCCCGGCTCATGGATGGGCACATCACCCGCATTGAGGGTGGCGATCTTGCGTTCGTCAACGTCTATGCAAAGCACATCGTTTCCGAGCTCGGCGAGACAGACCCCTGTCACAAGCCCCACATAGCCGGTACCAAAAACAGTGATGTTCATGTCGGGGAACTCATCCGGGTGTCGATAGAGGAGAAAGCTTTGGCCGATGCTCGATCTCCGGGGCTCGCCAATCGCGCGCCCGTCACCAGGCGGGACAGTATTTCGCGGATCTGCGGATCGTCATCTTGCTGGACGGCGGCTGCAAGTGCCGCCAGAGCCGTCTGGAGCTCAGGCCATGGAAGAAAGTCCTCATGTGCCTGCATGATGCGGGGGTGGAGCGTCGGCCCAGGATTCTCCCCGATCAGAAGCTCTTCAAACAACTTCTCTCCAGGCCGTAATCCTGTGACCACGATCTGCACATCGCCTTGCGGGTGCGAGTCGTCTCTCAAGGTCAGGCCTGACAAGGCGATCATGCGCCGTGCCAGTTCCATGATGCGCACAGGTTGCCCCATGTCGAGCAGAAAGACCTCGCCACCCTTGGACATGGCGCCAGCCTGCAGCACGAGCTCCGCTGCCTCCGGGATCGTCATGAAGTAGCGGGTCACCTCGGCGTGCGTCACTGTCACAGGGCCGCCTGCGGCAATCTGCCGCCGGAACAGAGGGATCACGCTCCCGCTGGAGCCCAGCACGTTGCCGAAACGAACGATGGCTAGGCGCATCAATGGTGAGGCGGTCTCCTGCACCTTAGGCGCATTCTGGCCAGCTGCCGAGAGCGCCTGCAAGATCATTTCGGCAACACGCTTGCTGGCGCCCATCACGTTGGTAGGCCTCACGGCCTTGTCCGTGGAGATGAGCACGAAGCATGGCACCTCGGCGGACAAGGCTGCCCGCACGGTTGCGAGTGTGCCAAATACATTGTTGAACACCCCCTCTGCCGCGTTGTCTTCCACAAGAGGAACATGCTTGTAGGCCGCTGCGTGAAAAATGCAGTCAGGCCTGTGTGCCTGGCACAGGGCGGACATGCGCTGCTCATTCGTGACGTTGGCGATGACCGGCAAGATCTTGCACCGACCGCTCAGCACCAAGGGATGCCGGGTCAGCTCGTCGTGGATCCCGTAAAGCGCAAATTCGCTGTGTTCGACCAGCACGAGCACGCGAGGGTGGGCCGCCAGGATCTGGCGGCAAAGTTCGGTGCCTATGYTGCCGCCTGCTCCTGTCACCATGACCGTTTGGTTGTGAATATGGCGCTCGAGAAGTTCCGGGTCCGGCGGCACGGGATCGCGGCCCAGGAGGTCGCCGATGTCGATGTCCTGGAAATCGGTCACGCTGACCCGACCGCTGGCGAGATCCGTCAAACCCGGCAGGGTCCGTACCCGAACCTGCAAATTGCTGACATGCGCGATGATTTCCCGGCGTCGCTGCGGCGTAGCGCTGGGGATTGCCAGCAGCACGTCGGTGACTCCTGCACGCTTGACAAGCCGTGCCAGGTCGGACGCCGCATGGACGTCCGTGCCGTTGATGCTGGTTCCCTCCTTGCCTGGGTCGTCGTCCACAAAACCGACCAGTACATGATTGCGCATGYCGGACAGGCCTGCAGCCGTTTGGGCGCCGGCGCTTCCTGCTCCGTATATCACCAGCCTGTGCTGAACGTTGCGCTTGAACCCCGAAAGCCACCACCAGCCCAGAGCGCGGCTCGTGCCAACCAGCAGCAGCAGGATGAGGGGTTGCAGGATGCCGGCACTGCGTGGAACGCCTTCCCATTGCGCCGTCACGAGGATGGCCAGAAGCGCAATCCCGTAGAAGGCGACAGCGCGTCCTGTCGCGATCAAGGCCGCAATGCCGTTGTACCGGAAGATTGCCCGGTACAACCCGATTTTCATGAAGATCGGGAAGGCGAGGATGGGCCCCAGGGCATAGACCATCCATTGGTTGCCGCTTTCGGGGAAATGCAGAGTGTCCAGCCTGAGAGAAAAGGCAAGCCACATGGCCAGCACACCCGTGCAGATGTCCAGTGAGACGACGAACAGCTGCTTGGCGAACCGCGGCCAGTTCAGGAGATGTTTCAGCATGCGCTGTAGGTGCTTCTGGCTGGGGGCATGTTTACTGGGCTATCCCAGTGCGGTCGAGCACATCCCCCACCAGCTCCAGCCGCACCACGGGGTTGTCCAGCTCCATAAGGCGTTGCTTGAGCTCCAGAGGAACAGGCAGCAGCTCGCACCAGCGGTTGGCCACCCAGCCGCAATCGTCGAGCTGGGCTGCCGTGGGCACCAGGGCCGAAGGACTGTCAGGGTCGCGTTGCTGCAATGTGTTCAGCACCTTGGCCAGGGCCTGCGAGGCCTTCTTCAGGTCCTCGGGCACGGGCACGGGAAGATCCGGGTCAAGGTGATCCACGTCGGCGATCCATAGCCCGTGCACTAGGTGGCTGCGCTGCGTGATGCGAAAACGCTGGCTGCCCCGGCACTGCAGGGTGATGAGCCCGGGCTGCGAATGGTCCAGCTGTTCGATGACTGCCAGGGTGCCGATTTCGTTGAACTGCTCCTCGGGAGCTCCGGCTTGGCGCACTTCGTGGCCCTGGGTCAGTGCCACCACCCCGAAGGGCGCTTCCATCTGGTGGCATTTGCGCACCATGTCCAGGTAGCGCACCTCGAACACTCGCAGGGCCAGCAGGCCTTCGGGGAAGAGGACGGAGCCCAGCGGGAACAGCGGCAGGGACGACAGGGAAAGGGGTGAAGTCATGGAGCAGAACCTTGGCCCGCTATCATCCCATGGCGCGGGCTGCTTTCGCACTGCCCGTTCTCCTTTTTGCCACCCCTATGTTCTTTCAGATCGCTTCCTTCCTGCTTGATGTCGTCGGTGGCTTGCTCACCGGGGCCTGCCTGCTGCGCCTGTACATGCAGTGGCAGAGGGTGCCGTTTTCCAACCCCGTTGGTGGGTTGGTGTTTGCGTTGACCGATTGGCTGATTATGCCGCTGCGACGGGTGATCCCCCCTGCGGGGCGTTGGGATGTGTCCAGTCTGGTGGCAGCGATGCTGGTGCAGCTGGTGCAGTACGCGTTGTTGACCTTGCTGCTCGGTGCGRGATCGGCATGGGCGTGGTTGCCCTGGTTGGCCTTGTTCGGGCTGCTGCGCGTGGCGGTCTCGGGGCTGATCGGCCTGCTGATTGTCTATGCCGTCCTGTCCTGGGTACAGGGTGGCCGTTCACCGCTGGCGGATGTGATCGCGCGCCTGTGTGAACCCGTGTTGCGTCCTTTTCGGCGCGTCATTCCGCTGATGGGCGGCTTCGACCTGTCGCCATTGGTGGCGCTGGTGGTGCTGCAGGTTGTGATGATTGTTCTGGGCCATTTGCAGGCCAGTGTGATGCGTTAAGCATCCCAAAGGCCCGAAGCGCTAAGCCAAATATGCTCTGTTTGCTATTAAAAATATAGCAATGGCGTGGTGAGGCCTCACTCAGTCTCCTTTTCGGGGACCGGGTATTTACATCACCGCGTCAGCAGGGAGTCGTTGCAGCATGGCCAAACTGCTGGCCACGGTGTTGCGCAGTTCGCGGCGGTCGCAGATGAAGTCCACCGCGCCCTTGGTTTGCAGGAACTCTGCACGCTGGAAGCCCTCGGGCAGGGTCACACGCACGGTGGATTCGATCACGCGCGGGCCAGCAAAGCCGATCAGCGCCTTGGGCTCGGCAATCACGATGTCGCCCACAAAGGCAAACCCTGCGCTCACGCCACCCATGGTGGGGTCGGTCAGCACACTGATGTAGGGCAGGCCCTTCTTGGCCAGGCGGGTCAGCGCCGCATTGGTCTTGGCCATTTGCATGAGCGACAGCAGACCTTCCTGCATGCGGGCGCCACCGGTGGCGGTAAAGCAGATGAAGGGCACTTTTTGCTCGATGGCGGTTTCCACGCCGCGCACAAATCGCTCGCCCACCACGGAGCCCATGGAGCCGCCCATGAAGTCGAACTCGAAGCAGGCGGCGACCACGTTGACGCTCTTGACCGCGCCGCCCATCACGATGAGGGCGTCGGTCTCGCCGGTGTTCTCCAGGGCCTCCTTCAGGCGCTCGGGGTACTTGCGGCTGTCCTTGAACTTGAGCGCGTCTACGGGCAGCACTTCCTGGCCGATTTCGTAGCGSCCYTCRGCRTCSAGRAAKGCGTCSAGYCGSGCGCGSGCRCCGATGCGGTGGTGGTGGCTGCAGYKSGGGCASACRTTCTGGTTGTGYTCSAGGTCGGYCTTGTAGAGMACSGTCTCGCAGSYSGGGCACTTGATCCACAGGCCYTCGGGCACCTGACGGCGCTCGGTGGGGTCGGTTTGCTGGATTTTGGCGGGCAGAAGTTTTTCGAGCCAGGACATGGTGTTCTCCTCTTCAGTGGCGCGACCTGCTACAAAGCCCGTAGGCGTTTGCGGGGCAGGCCGGGTGTGAATCTGTCGGCGCACCCCGCAGGATGCGCCGGGCTGCATTATGCGACTAGGCGTCCAGTGCCTTGCGGATGCCGCGCAGGAAGTCGATGGTCAGGGGCACCACCTTGGCGTGCTCCTGGTCTTCAATCAACTGGATGATGCGGCTGCCGATGACCACGGCATCGGCCACCTTGCCGATGGCCTGGGCGGTGGCGGCGTCGCGGATGCCGAAGCCCACACCCACCGGGATGGTCACGTGCTGGCGAATACGGGGCAGCATCTGCTCCACGGCCGCCGTGTCCAGCGCGCCTGAGCCGGTCACGCCCTTGAGCGATACGTAGTACACATAGCCGCTGGCCACACGCGCCACCTGGGCCATGCGTTCATCCGTGCTGGTGGGGGCCAGCAGGAAGATCAGGTCCATGCTGTGCGCGCGCAGGCTGGCGGCAAAGGCTTCGCATTCTTCGGGCGGGTAGTCCACGATGAGCACGCCGTCCACGCCCGCAGCGGCAGAGTCGCGCACAAACGCACCTTCGCCGTGCTTCTGGTCGTAGCGTTCCACAGGGTTGGCATAGCCCATCAACACCACTGGCGTGGTGCTGTTGCGCTTGCGGAACTCACGCACATGGTCGAGCACCTGCACCATGCCAATGCCCAGGCTGAGGGCTTTTTCACCCGCCTTCTGGATCACCGGGCCGTCGGCCATGGGGTCGGAAAAGGGCACGCCCAGCTCGATCACGTCGGCACCGGCCTCGACCATGCCGTGCATGAGCGCGGGGGTGATGTCGGCAAACGGGAAACCGGCGGTCACATAAGGAATCAGCGCCTTGCGGCCCTGTGCTTGCAGGGCAGAAAAGGTGGATGCGATACGGCTCATTTATTTCACCACCTTGATGGGTTGCTCGCCGCCCTTGACGGACTGCCCCTGGCAGCTGGGTCGGCAGTAAAAGTCGGCGCCACTGAGATCGGCCACAGTACCAATGTCCTTGTCGCCCCGGCCCGAGAGGTTGACCAGGATCGACTGGTCTGGGCGCATGGTTTTGGCCAGCTTCATGGCGTAGGCCACGGCGTGACTGGATTCGAGTGCGGGGATGATGCCCTCGGTGCGGCAGAGGTAGTGGAAGGCGTCCAGCGCTTCCTGGTCGGTGATGCCGACGTATTCGGCGCGGCCGATTTCCTGCAACCAGGCGTGCTCCGGGCCCACGCCGGGGTAGTCCAGGCCTGCGCTGATGCTATGGGTTTCGGTGATCTGGCCGTTGTCATCCTGCAGGATGAAGGTGCGGTTGCCGTGCAGCACGCCCGCGCTGCCCTTTTGCAGCGATGCCGAGTGTTTGCCCGACTCCAAGCCTTCGCCGGCTGCCTCCACGCCGATGAGGCGCGTTTTCTCGAAAGGGATGTAGGGGTGGAAGATGCCCATGGCATTGCTGCCGCCGCCGACACAGGCGATCACGGCATCGGGTTGGTCGCCCAGCACCTTTTGCTCGGCCAGCATGCTGGGCATTTGCTCAATGCATTCCTTGCCGATCACGCTCTGGAAGTCGCGCACCATCATGGGGTAGGGGTGCGGGCCCGCCACGGTGCCGATGATGTAGAAGGTGTTGTCCACATTCGCCACCCAATCGCGCATGGCGTCGTTCAGGGCGTCCTTCAAGGTCTTGCTGCCAGACTCCACGGGCACCACCGTAGCGCCCAGCAGTTTCATGCGGTACACGTTGGGGCTTTGGCGCTTCACGTCTTCGGCACCCATGTAAACAACGCATTCGAGTCCGTAGCGCGCGCAGATAGTGGCAGTGGCCACGCCGTGCTGGCCCGCACCCGTTTCGGCAATCACGCGGGGCTTGCCCATGCGTTTGGCCAGCATGGCTTGGCCGATCACGTTGTTGATCTTGTGCGCGCCTGTGTGGTTCAGGTCTTCGCGCTTGAGATAGATCTGTGCGCCGCCCATCTCGCGGCTGACGCGCGCTGCATGGTAGATGGGGGAGGGGCGACCGACGAAGTGCTTGAGTTCGTAATGGAATTCAGCCAGAAATTCAGGGTCRTTCTGGTAGCGCGCGTAAGCCTCGCGCAGCTCCTGGATGGCGTGGGTCAGGGTTTCGCTGACGAAGCTGCCGCCATACGGGCCGAAATGACCGGAAGCGTCAGGTTGCTGATAGGAATTCATGGGGGTTCTTTGCAAGTTGTGCATCGGCCGCACGCACGGCGGCAACGAAGCGTTGGATCTTCACGGCGTCCTTGATGCCCTTGACGGGTTTGCCATCAGGACCATCGGTTTCGACGCCGGAACTGACATCAACCGCCAGCGAGAGACCCCGCGGGCGGACTTGCAAAATGCCATCGGTCACGTTTGCAGGCGTGAGTCCACCAGACAAAACGAGGTGAGAGCTGACGCTTGGTGGAAGGAGTGACCAATTGAATGCCTTGCCGCTGCCGCCAAAACCTTCGACGTGGGCGTCGAGCAGGATGGCTTGGGCGTGAGAGTAATCGTGGGCGTATTTTACGAGGTCAAACTGCGCCGCTCCATCACCGAGGGGAATTCGGGCGGCTCGCAGGTAGGGGCGTGCCCCCTGGTGGGTGGCCGCCATGCAGTCCTGTGGCGTCTCATCACCATGGAATTGCACTGTAGCGCCAGCAATCATTGCACTGGCTGCTATCACATTAGGAGTGGATTCGTTCACGAACAGCAGCACGGGCATGACAAACGGCGGCAGGCGCCGTGCCAACTGCGCGGCCCGCTGGGGGGTGACCGACCGTGGGCTGGGGGCGTAGAGTACAAAACCCACCGCATCGGCGCCCGCAGCCACAGCTGCATCCACGTCTTCCTCGCGGGTCAGCCCGCAGATCTTGATGCGGGTGCGTACGTTGGCAGACGCCTGGAAAGGGGCGTGGAGGCGTTGACTGACGGCGGGGGCCGTTGTGGTCGGTGTAGTGGCCTGGTTCATGGAAGCCAATCATACGCAGCCGTGCGCTGGGGTAGCCCCCAGGCGGCGTCGTAGACGGGCCCTTGAAAGTACAACCCGTCTGGCGAGAATGTCGGCGCAGYCACCTTGCGGGACCGGGCTGCCAGCACCTTGGCCATCCATTCGGGAGGCTGCGTGCCCTGGCCGATGGTGATCAGGCAGCCCATGATGTTGCGGATCATGTGGTGCAAGAAGGCGTTGGCTTCGAATTCAAAACGCCAGTAACAGGGGCTCCAGCCCAGTTCGGGGTGCGGTGTGTCCGCCCCCCGTCGCACGATGTCGATGCGTTGCAAGGTCTTGACCGGGGTCTTGGCCTGGCAGGCGGACGCGCGAAACGAGGTGAAATCATGCTCGCCGATCAGGTAGTCGGCCGCCTGCCGCATTGCGTCATGGTCTAACGGGTGAAACACCCAGCCCGCCCGCCCGGCATCCACGCTGGGCCGCACCGGCGATTGCAGAAGCACGTAGGCATAGCGCCGGGCCACGGCGCTGGCACGCGCATGAAAGTGGTCTGGGACGGCCTGAGCCCATTGCACCGCGATGTCGGAGGGCAGGAAGGTGTTGGTACCCCGGACCCAGGACGCTGCGGGCCGGTCCAGCGGGGTGTCAAAGTGCACCACCTGCATCAGGCCGTGCACACCCGCATCGGTACGGCCTGCGCAAAGGGTGCTGACCGGATGCGTAGCAAAACGGCCCAGGGCCGCTTCGAGTTTGTCCTGCACGGTGTTGCCAGAAAGCTGGCTCTGCCAGCCACTGTAGGCCTGGCCGTTGTAGCTGACACCCAGCGCCACCCGGGTCACGGGGCGGCCTGGGGACGTGCTGGGGGTTAAATCAGCGGAGGGGCCGAGCGGCATCAGCCCAGTTCGGCCAGCATGCGCTGGGCGCGGGTCTTGAGGGCGCCGCTGGACTCTGCCACCACCTCTTCAATCAGCGTACGAGCGCCGTCGGTGTCCCCGATGGCGTTGAACTCTTCGGCCAGCGCAAGCTTGGTGGCCAGCGGGTCGTCCTGCGCTGCGGCCGATCCATCGTCGGTGAATTCCGGTGCGGGGGCCATCGGGGCCTTGGCGGCGGGAGCTGCCATGGGCTTGGAGGGGGCGTTCAGGTCCAGCGACAGGTCGCCCAGATCAAACTCCATAGGGCCGGAGTCTTGGGGCTCGCCATGGAGAGGCATGGGGCCGGACGGCGCCATGGTCAGGTCGTCGCTGCTGGGGAAGTCCAGATTGGCCACTGGAGGCGGCGCCATCATGGGACTCGGAGCGGTTTCCTGACTGCTCCACGCGGCCGTGGGCTCGTCGGGGATGCTGGGCAGATGCAACTCGGGGCGCAGCGTCTGTGGTTCGCTGGCTTCACTGCGGTTGTTGGCCGCAGCAGCCGCAGCAGCCGCAGCAAAACCACCGGCTGCAGCGGGGGGGGCGTCCGTCAGCGCGTCATCGGGCAGGTCCAGATCCAGGTCGAGGTCCAAGTCTGGGGGCAGGGCTGCGGCAGGGCTGCCTGCACCAGTGAAGGTGCTGGGGAACCCGCCCGGTGGCACGGAGGGTGATTCATCCTCGGCCATTCCGGGGCGGCCGCCAGGTTGGTACAGGCGGTTTTCGGGCTCAAGGTCACGCCCGAGTTCGGCAATGCGGTTCCAGTCAGGCCCTTCGCCCTGGGTCAGCTTGAACACTTCGCCTGCGACGGCCTCGAGGGCTTTGCGGTCCTGGCGCTTGGCGTAGATTTCACCCAGCTTGACGTGCACTGAGACGCGGCCCGGGTTGTGGCGCACGGCTTCTTTCAGGATTTCTTCGGCCTGGAGATCGCGGCCGTAGGCCAGATAAACGTCGGCTTCGGCCACGGGGTCCACGTCACCGCCGGCGTCCAGTTGGCTGGGTGAATAGGCCATGGACGAGCCAGTGGTCATATCGCTGTTGGCCGTGTCTACACGCTGGCCGCCGCTGGCACCAAAAAACGAGTCGGGTTGAATGCGGCTTTCCAGGAAGGAGCTGTCCACCCCACCGTTCTGTCGACGGCGCTGGACCAGGCGGTAAGCGCCAAATCCGAGCAGACCCGCCACCAGGATGCCGCCGCCAATAGGCAGCAGTGGGTCGTCCATAAGGGTGGACAGGAAACCGGGCTCCTCGACGGGGGCCGGAGCAGGTTTGGGTGTGGGCGCTGGTTTGGGGGCCGGTGCGGGTGCAGACGCCTCCGTGGCGGGTGCCGAGGCGGCCGCTTCTGCTGCCACTGCGGTGTCTGGCGGGGTGCTCGCGGCCGCTGCGGGGGCGGATGCCGGGGCTTCGGGCGCCGGCGGCGCGGTCGGTGTTGCCGGGACGGCTGGGGCCTGCACAGCCACCCCCGCAGGTGCGCTGGCTGCACCCGCTACGGCGGGCGCAGGGCTGCCTCCGGCGGCTGCAGAGGCTGCGCTCAGCTTGTTGAGGTCGGTGATGTTCTTGGACAACTCTGCCATCCGCGTGGCGGCTTCGCTGGCCTGTTTGTCCTTGGCGACTTGCTCTTCGGCTGCCTTCTGGCCTTTGACGGCCCCCTTGGACAGGGTGAGCTTGTCGGGCGCTGCAGTCGCGGGTTTTTTGTCTTCTACGCGCGTCTGTACGGTGCCAGAGGCGGAGCGCTGGGCAGCAGCCACTTCGGTCGAAGGGGCCGCACCTGCGAGTTTGCGGCGGAAGTCGTTGAAGTCACGGGCCTGTGCGGCCAGAATCTGACGTGCTTCGGGGGCTGTGGTGGACTGCGCTGCGGCCTGGTCGGGCATTTGCAGCACGGCACCTGCCCTCAGGCGGTTGACGTTGCCCTGAATGAACGCGTCCGGGTTGGTACGCATCATGGCGACCAGCATCTGGTCGAGCGAAACGCCTGCAGGCTTGTACGCGTTCGCGATGCGGCCAGCGGTATCGCCTGCCTGTACCGTCACGCCGTCTGCGGGGGCAGGGCGTGGGGCTGCTGCACGGGGTGCGGCTGCAGCGGCGGCTGGCTCGCTGGCACGGGCTGTGGCTGCGGGGCGCGTCGCAGGGACCTGGGGCGCCACCGGTGCAGAAATTTGGGGCGCTGCTGTGACGGCAGGCGCTGCGCGGCGCATGCTTGGAGGGTCAAACAGCATGGTGTAGCTGCGAACGATACGGCCTGAGCCCCAGTTGGCATCCAGCACCAGGTCCAGGAAGGGTTCGTTCACAGGCCGGTCGCTTGACAGGCGCAACACGGCGGTGCCGTCGGCGCGGCGCTGCAGTTGAATCTGCAGGTTGTTCATGGTCTGCGTGTATTCCATGCCCTGGGCACGGAAGACCTCAGGCGTGGCCGTCGTGGCACGCAGCGAGTCCGCTTCGGCCGGAGTGATCTGTGGCAGGTCGATTTCAGCGCGCAGCGGCTCGCCCAGGGCAGACTGCACGGTGATGCGGCCCAGTGCCAGCGCAGACGCGTCGCTGGTGTAGAAACCAGCGCAAGCCACGGCCGCGGCCGCCAGGACAGAAAATTTCCAACGATGCATGTTTGCCAACAACTGATTAGGATTTTTTGCGGCTCGGACGAGCGGTGCTTTTGTTCTCATGGTCTGATCCCCGCCCCGGCGCGTGAAAATATGTAAAAAGCACCATAGCATCAATGTTTTGCACTGACAAGCTGAGGTGGCTCCGAAGCTTTGAGTGGGGTCCCGGCGCCCCAAATTGGGGCGTGCAGATGTTGCCAATTGCCAACGCCGCGTAACCGAGTGTGTCGATGTCTCAGGCGTAAAAAAGCGCGCGCAAGGGGGCTTGCGCGCGCTTTATGAAGTGAGACGATCAGGCGTTGAGCAAGATACGCAGCATGCGACGCAGTGGCTCGGCGGCGCCCCAGAGGAGCTGGTCGCCGATGGTGAAGGCGCCGACATACTCGGGGCCCATGGCCAGCTTGCGGATGCGGCCCACGGGGATGGTCATGGTGCCCGTCACGGCGACGGGTGTCAGGTCCTTGATGGTGGCTTCGCGGGTGTTGGGTACCACCTTCACCCACTCGTTGTCTGCGGCGATCATTGCTTCGAGGTCGGCCACGGGCACGTCCTTCTTGAGCTTGAAGGTCAGGGCCTGGCTGTGGCAGCGCATGGCGCCCACGCGCACGCAGAATCCGTCGACTGGAATGGCTGCGGAGTCAAAGCCTTCGCCCAGGCCAAGAATCTTGTTGGTTTCGGCCATGCCCTTCCACTCTTCCTTGGACTGGCCGTTGCCCAGGTCCTTGTCGATCCAGGGGATCAGCGAGCCACCCAGCGGCACGCCAAAGTTGGCGGTTTCTGCACCGGTCAGTGCGCGCTGCTTGGCGATGACCTTGCGGTCGATTTCCAGGATGGCGCTCTTGGGGTCGTCGAGCAGGGCCTTCACTTCGGCATTCAGCGTGCCGTATTGGGTGAGCAATTCGCGCATGTGCTGCGCGCCGCCGCCCGAGGCCGCCTGGTAGGTCTGGGTGCTCATCCACTCAACCAGCCCGGCCTTGTACAGTGCGCCCACGCCCATCAGCATGCAGCTCACGGTGCAGTTGCCGCCCACCCAGTTCTTGCCGCCGTTGGCCAGCGCGTCCTTGATGACGGGCATGTTCACCGGGTCCAGGATGATCACGGCGTCTTTTTCCATGCGCAGGGTGGAKGCCGCGTCAATCCAGTGGCCGTTCCAGCCYGCGGCGCGCAGCTTGGGGAASACYTCGGTGGTGTAGTCGCCGCCTTGGGCCGTGATGATGATGTCGCAGCGCTTCAAGGCGTCGATGTTGAAGGCGTCTTGCAGTGTGGTTTCGTTCTTGGCCTGCGCAGGGGCCTTGCCGCCGGCATTGGATGTGGAGAAGAACAATGGCTCAATCAGGTCGAAGTCTTTTTCCTCGACCATGCGGTCCATCAACACCGAGCCGACCATGCCGCGCCAGCCGACCAAACCTACCAACTTGCTCATTTCAACGCCCCTTTTCAGATTAAGAAACAGTGCCAGACCAGACTGTTTGCCCCGGCTCGTCTGGCCGGGAGAGGGCGCACGACGGTACCGGAGCTGGATCAGCCCTTAATAATGGTCGTGGTTTTGGTGGTGATTGCGCGCACAGCCACGCCTGCCAGGGCGGCAGTAGCGGTGTTCAGGTCGAACGGGCGGGCGGCAAACATGGGCATGATTGTAATGGATCGCGGCTTGCACGGGGCTTGCAGCGTTGCGGGAACGCCATGGTCCGCTCGGCGACGGCGCCCCTGGCGGGCTGGATGGGCGTGCGAGTCGGTCCACGCCCATAAAAAAGGCGATCACAGAGGATCGCCTTTTGTGGATGCCACGCGCCGCCGCTGTGGGCAGCTCGGACGGCTGGGGTGATTTACGCCTGCAGCGCCTTCACCACCGCGTCGCCCATCTGCGCCGTGCCGACCTTGGTGGTGCCTTCGCTGTAGATATCGGGCGTGCGCAGGCCCTGTGCCAGCACCTTCTGCACGGCGGCTTCGATGCGCTGGGCTGCGGCCTCCTGGTTCAGGCTGAAGCGCAGCATCATCGCTGCCGAGAGGATGGTGGCCAGCGGGTTGGCCACGCCCTTGCCGGCRATGTCGGGKGCGCTGCCGTGGCTGGGCTCGTACAGRCCCTGGTTGCTSSWRTTSAGSSWSGCCGAGGGCAGCATGCCGATGGAGCCRGTSAGCATGGMGGCYTCGTCCGASAGGATGTCGCCRAACATGTTGCCGGTSACSAYCACGTCRAACKYCTTGGGSGCCTTSACSAGYTGCATGGCCGCGTTRTCSACGTACATGTGCTGGAGTTCCACGTCGGGGTACTGCTGGCCCACCTCGGTCATGACGTCCTTCCAGAACTGGAAGGTTTCCAGCACGTTGGCYTTGTCSACGCTGGTSACSYTCTTGYTGCGCTTGCGKGCGGCCTSGAAGGCGACGYGGGCGATGCGCTCGAYCTCGGGGCGSSWGTAGCGCATGGTGTCRAASGCTTCKTCGGCACCSGGGAARTGSCCGTCGRYGGCCRYGCGGCGGCCGCGCGGCTGGCCGAAGTAGATGTCGCCGGTSAGCTCGCGGATGATGAGGATATCCAGGCCTGCGATCAGTTCGGGCTTGAGGCTCGATGCGCCCACCAGTTGCTCGTAGCAGATGGCAGGGCGGAAGTTGGCGAACAGGCCCAGGTTCTTGCGCAGGCCCAGGATGGCCTGTTCGGGGCGCAGGGGCCTGTCGAGCTTGTCGTATTTCCAGTCGCCCACGGCGCCGAACAGAATGGCGTCGGCTTCCTTGGCGAGCTTGAGGGTGGACTCGGGCAGCGGGTGGCCGTGGGCCTCGTAGGCGGCGCCGCCGACCAGGGCGGATTCCATCTCGAACTTCAGGTCGAGTGCGTTGAGGACCTTGACGGCCTCGGCCACGATTTCGGTACCGATGCCGTCACCCGGCAGAACTGCGATTTTCATTGATTTTGCTTTGTTTTTGATAGCTGCTAGCGCATATGGATGTAGCGCTTGCGGCCGATTGGGCTGAATTTTTGAGTTACGACACCATGGTGTGTGTCAGCCAGGGCTTGGTGGCAAGCCGCTGGGCTTCAAAGGCCTTGATCTTGTCCGACTGGCGCAGGGTCAGGCCGATGTCGTCMARRCCGTTGAKCAGGCAGTACTTGCGGAAGGCCTGCACGTCGAACGGGATCTCTTCGCCCTGGGGGCGCACGATSACCTGGCGCTCCAGGTCGATGGTGAGCKKGTAGCCGGGRAAGGCSAGSRCYTCRTCGAACAGCTGGGCCACCGKSGCCTCGGGCAGCACGATSGGCAGCAGGCCRTTCTTGAAGCAGTTGTTGAAGAAGATGTCCGCAAAGCTGGGCGCGATGATGGCGCGGAAGCCGAACTGATCCAAGGCCCACGGCGCGTGCTCGCGGCTGGAACCACACCCGAAATTCTTGCGTGCGATGAGGATGCTGGCGCCTTGGTAACGCGGCTGGTTCAGCACGAAGTCGGGATTGGGCTTGCGACTGGCGGGGTCCTGGCCGGGCTCGCCGTGGTCCAGGTARCGCCATTCGTCRAACAGGTTCWSGCCRAAGCCGGTSYKCTTGATCGACTTGAGGAACTGCTTSGGRATGATSGCGTCGGTRTCGACGTTCTCGCGRTCCATSGGGGCCACRAGGCCCTTGWGCAMGGTGAATTTYTGCATGGCGGTATCAGTTACTTGGCGGCCCGCTCGATGGCGCTGCCGGCTTTGCCAATGTCCTGGCCCACACCCTTGACGGTGTTGCAGCCAGCCAGCACAAAGGCCAGRGACAGGGCGATGAGGGTGGCGGTCTTTTTCATGACAAGGCTCCTTCAGGCGGTTGGGGCAGTAGAGAGGACAACGGGCGGATGATGGGATGAATGATCAGCTCAGGTGAACTGGCGGATGTCCACAAAGTGGCCGTGCACSGCAGCSGCKGCGGCCATGGCCGGGCTCACCAGGTGCGTGCGGCCGCCAGCACCCTGGCGGCCTTCAAAGTTGCGGTTGCTGGTGGAGGCGCAGCGTTCGCCGGGCTCCAGCCGGTCGGCGTTCATGGCCAGGCACATGCTGCAACCGGGCTCGCGCCACTCGAAGCCTGCGGCCACAAAAATCTTGTCCAGGCCCTCGCGCTCGGCCTGCTCTTTGACCAGCCCCGAGCCGGGCACCACCATGGCCAGCTTCACATTGCTGGCCACCTTGCGGCCCAGGTTCTTCACCACGGCGGCGGCTTCGCGCATGTCTTCGATGCGGCTGTTGGTGCAGCTGCCGATGAACACCTTGTCGATGGTGATGTCATTGATCGGCTTGCCGGGCTGCAGGCCCATGTAGGTCAGCGCGCGCTCGATGGCGCCACGCTTGTTGGTGTCCTTTTCCTTGTCCGGGTCGGGCACGCGGGCGTCCACGCCCAGCACCATCTCGGGGCTGGTGCCCCAGGTGACCTGCGGCACGATGTCGGCCGCATCAAGCTTGACCACGGTGTCGAACTTTGCGTCGGCGTCGGAGTGCAGCGTCCTCCAGTACGCAACGGCCTGGTCCCATTCCACGCCCGTGGGCGACAGGGGGCGGCCCTTGACGTATTCAATGGTCTTGTCGTCCACCGCCACCAGACCCGCGCGAGCACCACCTTCGATGGCCATGTTGCACACGGTCATGCGGCCTTCCATGCTCATCGCGCGGAAGACAGAACCTGCAAATTCAATGGTGTAGCCCGTGCCGCCGGCCGTGCCGATCTTGCCGATGATGGCCAGCACCACGTCCTTGGGGGTCACGCCTTTGGCCAGCGTGCCATCGACCTGCACCAGCATGTTCTTGGCCTTTTTGGCCAGCAGGGTCTGCGTGGCCATCACGTGCTCGACCTCAGAGGTGCCGATGCCGTGGGCCAGTGCGCCAAACGCGCCGTGGGTGCTGGTGTGGCTGTCGCCGCAGACCACGGTCATGCCGGGCAGGGTGGCACCGTTTTCAGGGCCAATGACGTGCACGATGCCCTGGCGCTTGTGCATGAACGGGAAGAACGCGGCGGGTGTGATCTGCGCGATGTTGTCGTTCAGCGTGGTGATCTGTTCCTTGCTGATCGGATCGGTGATGCCGTCGTAGCCGTTTTCCCAGCCCGTGGTGGGCGTGTTGTGGTCGGCCGTGGCCACGATGGAACTCATGCGCCAGACCTTGCGGCCCGCTTCGCGCAGACCTTCGAATGCCTGAGGGCTGGTGACTTCATGCACCAGATGGCGGTCGATGTAGAGGATGGAGGTGCCGTCCTCTTCGGTGTGGACGACATGCTCGTCCCAGATCTTGTCGTACAGGGTGCGTCCCATGGCGTGGCTTTCTTTCTGCTTTCAGGTGGGTGATTGGATTTTAGTGTCGGGGGCCGGGTGCGCCGGGGCGGGTTCTGCCCGGGGTGAGAGGTGTTCCACCAGCAAACGCGCGGTGACGGGCAGGGCGTCAAAGTCGCGGGCTACTACGCGCAGTTCGCGGTGGGCCCAGGCATCGGTCAGCGGGATGGCTTGCAGGTTGCCCACGCCGCGCATCAGCGCAAACGCCCGGTCGGGCAGCAGGCCCACGCCCAGGCCGTTGTCGATCATGCGGCACATGGCGTCCAGCCCCGTCACCTGGATGCGCTGGCGCAGGGGGCGCCCGGCTGCGGCAGCGGCCGCGCGCATGGCCAGGCTGATGCTGCTGTTGGCGTGCAGGCCCACAATGTCCCAGTCCAGGACTTCTTCAAAATTGATAGCATCCAGAGCAGATAAATCATGCACTCGGGGCACAACCAGCACCAAATTGTCGGCACGGTAGGGCCTGCTCTGCAGCTCCAGGGCTCCGCCCCCGTTCGCCATGCCGATGTTGCAGATGCCCAGGTCGGCGGCTCCCTCTTGCACGGCGTGCAGCACATCGCTGGAGAGGTGCTCCTGCAGGTCGATCTTGATCTGGCTGTGCTCGCGCGCGAAGGCGCCCAGGTCTTCGGGCAGAAACTGGAAGATGGCCGAGATGTTGGCGTGCATGCGGACATGGCCGCGAACGCCGTCGGCATATTCACTCAGTTCGCCCTGCATGCGCTCCAGGCCAAACAGCACGGTGCGCGCATGGTGCAGCRGGCTCTCGCCGGCGGGCGTGAGCGTCACACCCCGGCTGTGGCGGTAGAGCAGGGCGGTGTCTACAGCCGTTTCCAGGTCCGACAGGCGCTTGCTGACCGCCGATGCTGCAATGAATTCGCGCTCGGCGGCGCGGCCGATGCTGCCCAGCTCGCACACCGCCACAAACAATTGCAGCGAGGTGAGGTCAATACGGCGCGCAAAACTGCGCTCGGAGCTTTTCATGGGGTTTTGACTTCTCAAAAAGAGAAGGTTTCACATTTTCTCCCCATTGTTGATAGTTTGTCATCGCGATACGCGATGACTGCGATGCCCTTCTGCGCGAGAGCGGCTCTCCCGGAGTGCAGAAAGAGACCGAGGCTCAGGCCGCGCAGGTGCTGCCGTGCTCTGGCACTGAGGCCCGCCAGCGCAATTCGTGTTCAATGCGCTGGCGCAGTAGGTCGGCGGCGCCCATTTCGCCATGCACCACATACACCTGGTCGGGCGCGTGCCCCATGCTCCGCAGCCAGGCGATGAGCTGGTTGCCGTCGGCGTGGGCCGATGCGGAAGACAACTTGACCACTTCGGCGCGCACGGCCACGTCCTGGCCGTGAATGCGGATGGCCTTTTCGCCCTCAGCCAGCCGCGCGCCGCGTGTGCCCGGCGCCTGGTGCCCGGTCAGAATGATCATGTTGCGGTGATCGCCAGCGTGCAGTGCCAGGTGGTGCAGCACGCGGCCCCCGGTAGCCATGCCACTGGCTGACAGGATGACCATGGGACCATGCAGTTTGGCCAGTCCTTTGGATTGCTCGGGTGTCTGGACCATGGTGGCGCCATGCTCTAACGCCTGCACCTCGCGGCCGCTCAGGCGGTGTTCCTGCATGTGGTGCTGGAACAGTCCGGTGGTGCTCACGGCCATGGGGCTGTCGAGGAATACCTTGAGCGATGCTGGCACCACACCCTGTGCCTTGAGCAACCCGATGGCGTGCAGCACGGCCTGTGCACGGCCCACGGCGAAGACGGGCACCACGGCGATGCCCCCGCGTGCGGCCAGGCGCTGTAGGGCGGGGCCCAGTTCGTTGAGCAGACCTTCGGGCGGGTGCTCCCGGTCGCCATAGGTGGATTCGATGAGCACGGTGTCCGCCTGGGGCGGGGCGTCCGGTGGATTCATCAGCAAGTCGTCCGGCCGGCCCAGGTCGCCAGAGAACAGGATTCGCCTGCCGCCCACCTCCAGCAGCACGCTGGCCGCACCCAGGATGTGGCCTGCGGGCGAAAACGTCACGCGCCAGCCGGGCAGGGGCTCGAACGCCTTATGGAAGGCATGGATCTGGAATTGTTTGAGGCAGTGCAGCGCGTCGAGCCGGGTATACAGGGGCAGGGCGGGGCTGTGGCTGCTGAGCTGGTGGCGGTTGAGGAAGGCGGCGTCCTCCTCCTGCAGGTGCCCGCTGTCGGGCAGCAGGATGGTGCACAGGTCACGTGTGCCCGGGGTGCAGTGGATGGCGTGGGTGTAGCCGTCGCGCGCCAGCAGCGGCAGGTAACCGCTGTGGTCCAGGTGGGCATGGGTCAGCACCACGGCGTCGATCTGGTGCGGCGTGACGGGCAGGCGCTGCCAATTGCGCAGGCGCAACTGCTTGTAGCCCTGGAACAGGCCGCAATCGACCAGCAGGCTCTTGCCGTTGTAACGCACCAGATACTTGGAGCCGGTGACGGTGCCGGAGCCGCCCAGGAAAGTGATGTTGACGTTCATGTGTCCAGACTCCCGGGTGATCATCGATGATGACCATCCTACTGGTCGGACTGCGCATGCGGACGTTGCCAGGGGGTTTCTTGCCTTGCATCAAGAAAAAACCGCCTGCGGCCTTGGGGCTGCAGGCGGTTTTTGGCGGGAAACCCGCGCGTGATCAGCTGAAGAAGTTCTTCAGCCGGTCCGTCCAGCTCTCGCCGCTGGGCGAATGGCGTGCGCCGCCCTTCTTGAGGGAGTCTTCCAGCTCGCGCAGCAGCTTGCGCTGGTGTTCGGTGAGCTTGACGGGTGTCTCGACCGCGATGTGGCAGTACAGGTCACCTGGGTAGCTGGCGCGCACACCCTTGATGCCCTTGCCGCGCAGGCGGAACTGCTTGCCGGCCTGGGTGCCTTCGGGGATGTCGATGGCCGCCTTGCCCTGCAGGGTGGGCACCTCGATCTCGCCACCCAGCGCCGCTGTGATGAAGCTCACCGGTACCTGGCAGTGCAGGTCGTCACCGTCGCGCTCGAAGATGTCGTGTTTCTTCAGTCGGATCTCGATGTACAGGTCGCCTGGCGGGCCGCCGTTGGTGCCCGGCTCGCCGTTGCCGGTGGAGCGGATGCGCATGCCATCGTCGATGCCGGCAGGGATCTTCACTTCCAGCGTCTTCTGCTTCTTGAGCTTCCCTTGGCCATGGCAGGTGGTGCAAGGCTCGGGAATGATCTTGCCCGTGCCACGGCAGTGGGGGCAGGTCTGTTGCACGCTGAAGAAGCCCTGGCGCATTTGCACGGTGCCCGCGCCTTGGCAGGTGCCGCAGGTCTTGGCGCTGGTGCCGGGTTTGGCTCCGCTGCCATGGCAGGTGTCGCAGGTGTCCCAGGACGGGATGCGAATCTGCGCGTCTTTGCCGCGAGCTGCTTCTTCGAGCGTGATCTCCATGGCATAGCTGAGGTCACTGCCACGGTAGACCTGGCGTCCACCGGCGCCGCGCCCGCGCCCGCCTTGTTGGCCGAACATGTCGCCAAAGATGTCGCCGAAGGCTTCCGCAAAACCGCCAAATCCTTCTGCTCCCGCGCCACCGGGGCCGCGCATGTTGGGGTCTACCCCCGCATGGCCATACTGGTCATAGGCCGCACGCTTTTGGGGGTCCGAGAGCATCTCGTAGGCCTCTTTGGCCTCTTTGAACTTTTCCTCGGCAGGCTTGGCTGCGTCCCCCTGATTGCGGTCAGGATGGTGCTTCATCGCCAGCTTGCGATAGGCCTTTTTGATTTCTTCGTCCGAGGCGTTCTTCGGAACGCCCAGGATTTCGTAAAAGTCTCGTTTGGACATAGTGATTCAGAACCCGGTTGGAACAGGAACGCCGCGCAGCCCCTGACGAGCATTGCGCGGCGGCTCGGGTCAACGGGGGCTCGTTCAGCCCTTCTTGACTTCCTTCACCTCGGCATCAACGACGTTGTCGTCGTCTGCGGGCTTGTTGGCTGCACCGGCCGATGCGCCTGCGGCGTCTGCACCACCGGCCGCCTGGGCGGCTTGCGCTGCCTGCGATTCGGCGTACATCTTCTCGCCCAGCTTCTGGCTGGCGGCCATCAGCGCGGTCGTCTTTTCGTCAATCGCGGCCTTGTCTTCACCCTTGAGGGCTTCTTCGAGGGCCTTCACGGCTGCAGCGATCGCGTCCTTTTCACCTGCGTCGAGCTTGTCGCCGTGTTCGGCCAGGCTCTTGTTGACGCTGTGCACAGCGGCTTCACCCTGGTTGCGGGCCTGCACCAGTTCCAGCTTCTTCTTGTCGTCCGCAGCGTTCAGCTCGGCGTCCTTCACCATCTTCTGGATYTCKTCTTCCGACAGGCCCGAGTTSGCCTTGATGGTGATCTTGTTTTCCTTGCCGGTGCCCTTGTCCTTGGCGCCCACGTGCAAGATGCCGTTGGCGTCAATGTCGAACGACACTTCGATCTGCGGAACACCACGGGCTGCGGGTGGAATGCCTTCGAGGTTGAAYTCGCCCAGCAGCTTGTTGCCSGWGGCSATYTCGCGCTCGCCCTGGWASACCTTGATGGTCACGGCMGGCTGGTTGTCSTCGGCSGTSGAGAAGGTCTGMGCGAACTTCGTCGGGATSGTSGTGTTCTTSGTGATCATCTTGGTCATCACRCCGCCCAKGGTYTCGATRCCCAGCGACAGSGGGGTCACGTCCAGCAGCAGYACGTCCTTGCGGTCGCCCGASAGCACYTGGCCCTGGATGGCGGCGCCSACGGCCACGGCTTCRTCRGGGTTCACATCCTTGCGGGGGTCCTTGCCGAAGAATTCCTTGACCTTCTCCTGCACCTTGGGCATGCGGGTCATGCCGCCGACCAGAATCACGTCATGGATGTCGGACACCGACACGCCCGCGTCCTTGATCGCCAKGCGGCARGGMGCGATGGTGCGCTCGAYCAGCTCKTCSACCAGKYKTTCSRGCTTGGMGCGSGTSAGCTTGATGTTCAGGTGCTTSGGACCCGAGGCGTCGGCCGTGATGTAGGGCAGGTTGATGTCGGTTGCTGCCGAATTCGACARCTCGATCTTGGCCTTTTCGGCGGCTTCCTTCAGGCGTTGCAGGGCCAGGACGTCCTTGGACAGGTCCACGCCTTGTTCCTTCTTGAACTCGCCGATGATGAAGTCGATGATGCGTTGGTCGAAGTCCTCGCCGCCCAGGAAGGTGTCACCATTGGTCGACAGCACTTCGAACTGCTTTTCGCCATCCACGTCGGCGATTTCGATGATGGACACGTCGAACGTGCCGCCACCCAGGTCATACACGGCAATCTTGCGGTCGCCCTTTTCCTGCTTGTCGAGGCCAAAGGCCAAGGCTGCAGCGGTGGGCTCGTTGATGATGCGCTTGACATCAAGGCCAGCGATGCGGCCAGCGTCCTTGGTGGCTTGGCGCTGGGCGTCGTTGAAGTAAGCGGGCACGGTGATGACGGCTTCCGTCACGGGCTCGCCAAGGTAGTCTTCAGCCGTTTTCTTCATCTTGCGCAGGATGTCTGCGGACACCTGCTGGGCCGACAGCTTGTTGCCACGCACTTCGATCCAGGCGTCGCCGTTGTCGGCAGCCACGATCTTGTAGGGCATCAGGTCGATGTCCTTYTGSACTTCYTTYTCSKYGAACTTGCGGCCGATCAGGCGCTTGAYSGCGTACAGCGTGTTCTTGGGRTTGGTCACGGCCTGGCGCTTGGCCGAGGCRCCKACSAGSAYYTCGCCGTCTTCCTGGTAGGCCACGATSGASGGCGTGGTGCGYGCACCTTCSSWGTTYTCRATCACRCGGGTSGTGTTGCCYTCCATGATSGAMACGCASCWGTTGGTGGTGCCSAGGTCRATGCCGATGATTCTTCCCATGATTTTTCTCCGAATGCTTGAATGGTTTGGATGGCTAGTAACTTGTGGATAACTTGGTTTGCTTCAAGTCTTCCAGGTCGATTTTTTTGAGGCTCACTTGGGCGCAGTCACGGTGACCAAGGCCGGGCGCAACACGCGCTCCGCGATCACGTAGCCCTTTTGCAGCACAGCCACCACCGTATTGGCTTCTTGCTCCGCGGGCACCACGCTGATGGCCTGGTGCTGGTGGGGGTCGAACTTGGCGCCTGCGGCGGGGTTGATGGCCACCACCTTGTTGCGCTCCAGCGCAGACGTCAACTGGCGCAAGGTGGCGTCGGCGCCTTCGCGCAGCTGCTGGGGCGTGGCCTCCTTGATGGCCAGGGCCGCGTCCAGGCTGTCAGCCACGGGCAGCAGGCTCTCGGCAAAACTCTCGATGCCGAACTTGCGGGCCTTGGACACTTCCTCCTCAGCACGGCGGCGGGCGTTCTCCGCCTCGGCCTTGGCGCGCAGGAACTGGTCCGCCAGATCGGCACTTTTGGCTTTCAGCTCTGCCAGCTCGCCCTGCAGGCGTGCCAGCTCATCGGAGGCGTGGGCGGCCATGGCGGCTTCGACTTCTTCGGGGGCGGGGGCGCTTGGGGCGGGGTTGGTTTGGCTGTGGTCTGACATGTCAGGATTTGAAGAGGTAAAAAAGCAGTACGCGCGGTACTTGGGGGCTTGTCGGGGAATATCAAGGTCTGCGCCAGGGATTTGTCGTTGTGACGGCCCCGGGTTGGCGCAAGTGGTTCTAAGGCATGTCGGCCCAACCGCCGTTTTTGCAAGGGTCGCACCCTCCATGGCTGGACAAATGGGGGGTGGACGATGCGGCAGCGGGTCTGCAGAGTGTACAAGCGCAAGCGGTCGGGTTATAATCGCAGGCTTTCCCTTGCCACACCACTTCTAGACGCGGTGGGTGGTCTCACCCAAAAGGAGTCTGCATGCGTCATTACGAAATCATTTTGTTGATCCATCCGGATCAAAGCGAACAAGTTCCAGCCATGCTGGAGCGCTACAAGGGCATGATCACCGCTGGCGGTGGCAAGGTGCACCGCGTGGAAGACTGGGGCCGTCGTCAACTGGCGTACCTGATCAACAAGCTGGCCAAGGCCCACTACCTGTGCGTGAACATCGAAGCCGACCAGGCTGTGATGGCTGAACTGGAGCACGCCTTCAAGTTCAACGACGCCGTGCTGCGCCACCTGACCGTGCAAAAGAAGAAGGCTGAAACCGGTCCTTCCTCCATGATGAAGACCGTCGAGCGCGAAGAAGCCCGCAAGGCCAGCCAAGCTGAATACGCAGCGGCCGGCGAGCGCTGATCCTCTTCTCTCTTTGGAGTGGAGAACCGCGTCGTCTTGACCGCCTGTATCGCAGAGGCTGAGCCCCTGCGATACACGCCCGCCGGACTGCCTGCCCTCACGCTGCGCCTCGAACACGAGTCCCAGCAAACCGAAGCAGGCCACCCCCGCGAAGTCAAGGCCGCCATGAAAGCCACCGCATTTGGAGCGATGGCTGAGCGACTGGCAAGGCAAAACATCGGAAGTCTCTGGACTTTTCATGGATTTCTGGCCACACCGCGCAATGGCAAGACTGCAGTGCTGCACATCCAGGATATTCAACAAAATTAATTTTCAAGGGGTCCGCAATGGCCACGTTCAAGAAGTTCAACAAAGACAAGCGCCCAAAGCGCAACACCCAGTCCCTGCTGTTCAAGCGCAAGCGCTTTTGCCGCTTCACGGTGACCGGTGTTGAAGAAATCGACTACAAGGATGTCGATACGCTGCGCGATTTCATCGCCGAAAACGGCAAGATCATCCCCGCACGCCTGACCGGCACGCGCGCCATCTTCCAGCGTCAGCTGAACACTGCCATCAAGCGCGCACGCTTCCTGGCCCTGGTGCCTTACAGCGACCAGCACAAGATCTAAGGAGCACAACCCATGCAAATCATCCTGCTCGACAAGGTTGTGAACCTCGGCAACCTCGGTGAAATCGTCAAGGTCAAAGACGGCTACGCCCGCAACTTTCTGATTCCCGCTGGCCGCGCACGTCGCGCCACCGAAGCTGCCAAGGCAGAGTTCGAAGCCAAGCGCGCTGAACTCGAAAAGGCCGCTGCTGCCAAGCTGGCAGAAGCCCAGGCCCAAGGTGAAAAGCTGGCCGGTACCACTGTCAAGCTGACACAAAAGGCTGGCGTGGATGGCCGTCTGTTTGGGTCCGTGACCAACCATGACATCGCCGAAGAGCTGAATAAGCAAGGCTACAAGGTTGCCAAGTCGCAAATCCGCCTGCCCAACGGCCCGATCAAGGTCGTGAGCGACAGCGCTGTGAGCGTTGCKCTGCACACCGACGTGGTCGTGGAAGTCAACGTGTCGGTCTACGGCGAAACCGCCTGATCGTCCGTCAGGACCTCTCAAAAAAGCCGCCCTTGGGCGGCTTTTGTCTTTGTGTGACCGTAGTTTTTACACGGTTGCCCACGGGTTACCCCCGCCTTATCCACAGACTTGTGCCATGACGACACGCCGCGTGGGCGATAGCATGCCGGGTTAGCTCCAAGGATTCCATGTCTGCCGTTTTCCCACCCCTTGATGATGGATTCACGCCCGTGCCGGACCGTGAAATTGCCCAGCTGCGTGTGCCACCGCACTCCATCGAGGCGGAGTCCAGTGTGCTGGGTGGTCTGCTGCTGGACAACAACGCCTGGGACCGCGTGGGCGACCTGCTGGTAGAAAGCCATTTCTATCGCCACGAGCACCAAATGATCTACACAGCCATTGGTGCGCTGATCAATGCCAGCAAGCCAGCCGACGTGATCACAGTGTTCGAGCACCTGCAGAACCAGGGCAAGGCGCAGGAGATGGGCGGGCTGGCCTATCTGAACAATCTGGCGCAATACGTACCCAGTGCCAGCAATATTCGGCGCTATGCCGAAATCGTCCGTGAACGCGCCATCCTGCGCAAGCTGGTCACGGCCAGCGACGAAATTTCGACCAACGCGTTCAACCCCCAGGGTAAAACGGTGGAACGCATCCTGGACGAAGCCGAGGCCAAGATCTTTGCCATTGGCGAAGAGGGTTCGCGCACCAAGCAGGGCTTCCAGTCGCTCGACACGCTGGTGATTGACCTGCTCGACCGCGTGCAGGAGATGGCTGACAACCCTGTGGACGTCACGGGCGTCCCCACCGGCTTTGCCGACCTGGACCGCATGACCAGTGGCTTGCAGGCGGGCGACATGGTGGTGCTGGCAGCACGCCCGTCCATGGGCAAAACCTCGTTCGCGGTGAACATTGCTGAGCACGTGGCGCTCAACGAGGGCTTGCCGGTTGCCATCTTCTCGATGGAAATGGGCGCAGCTCAATTGGCGGTGCGTATTGTGGGCTCGATCGGCCGGGTGAACCAGGGCAACCTGCGCACCGGCAAGCTCACCGACGATGAATGGCCGCGCCTGACCGAAGCCATCGAAAAGCTGCGCACGGTGTCGCTGCACATCGACGAAACCCCGGGCCTCACGCCCAGCGAGCTGCGTGCCAACGCGCGCCGTCTGGCGCGCCAGTGCGGCAAGCTGGGCCTGATCGTGGTGGACTACTTGCAGCTCATGAGCGGCTCGGGTTCGTCGGGATCGGACAACCGGGCGACGGAGCTGGGCGAAATTTCCCGGGGCCTCAAGATGCTGGCCAAGGAGCTGCAATGCCCGGTGATCGCGCTGTCTCAGCTCAACCGCTCGGTGGAGCAGCGTACCGACAAGCGYCCCATGATGWSCGACCTGCGCGAATCSGGCGCCATCGAGCAGGACGCGGACATCATCATGTTCATCTACCGCGACGACTACTACRACAAGGACTCCAAGGAGCCCARCGTGGCCGAGGTCATCATCGGCAAACAGCGGAACGGCCCCACCGGAACGGTGAAGCTGTTCTTCCAGAAGAACCAGACGCGCTTTGAGAACCTGGCGATGGGTTCAGGCGACGATTTCTAATAAAAATAGCTGCTAGCGCCTATTTTATAAGCGCTGGCAGCTATTGAATTTATAGCGAACAAGTTCTGGTGCCATGCCGTACAGTGCCCGTGGTTCCAGGCTCCCGGCATGCGCGGTATCGCTATTGCACTATTGAGTTAGTACCCACGCCAGCAAACCTGCGCATGCCACTGCCAGCATGCTTACCGCCACGGTGAACCATTGCTGGCGTCGGCGCTGCACTTCCACCGCTTGCACCACCTGGGCGTGCTGTTCGGCCAGGGACTGGATCAGCATGGCGGACTCCTGCTGCTCCCGCTCCAATTGCGCCACGCGGTCACGCAGATGCTGAAGCTGCAAGGCCGCCGGAATGGCGGTCTCGCCAGCGGCACCATCGAGTGCACCCGTCGCCGCTTCGGCATTCCCTTTTTGGGTGGTGCCCAGCAGCTTCTTGGCCGCCTGCAGGATCTGGGGCGTCGCCACGATGACGTCGCCCCAGGGCACCAGCTTCAGTGCTGCAACCCAGCCTGCCGCCAACTCAGAGCACCTCGCTGGCGAAGTCCGCCAGGCGTGAGCGTTCGCCCCGCGCCAGGGTGATGTGCCCGCTGTGTGGCCAGCCCTTGAAGCGGTCTACCGCATACGTCAGGCCGGAGGAGCCTTCGGTCAGGTASGGTGTATCGATCTGCGCMAGGTTGCCCATGCAGATGATCTTGGTGCCGGGGCCTGCGCGGGTGATCAGTGTCTTCATCTGCTTGGGCGTCAGGTTCTGCGCCTCGTCGATGATCACGTACTTGTTCAGGAAGGTGCGCCCGCGCATGAAGTTCATGCTCTTGATCTTGATGCGGCTGCGGATCAGCTCGTTGGTGGCCGCGCGGCCCCACTCTCCTGCGTTGCCGCCATCGCCCTTGGCCAAAAACTCCAGGTTGTCATCCAGTGCGCCCATCCAGGGGCCCATCTTCTCTTCTTCGGTGCCGGGCAGGAAGCCGATGTCCTCGCCCACGCTCACGGTGGCGCGGGTCATGATGATCTCGGTGTAGCGGCGGTCGTCCAACACCTGAGTGAGGCCCGCGGCCAGGGCCAGCAGGGTCTTGCCGGTGCCTGCAGTGCCGGTCAGGGTCACGAAGTCGATCTCGGGGTCCATGAGCAGATTCATGGCGTAGTTCTGCTCGCGGTTGCGCGTGGTCACGCCCCACACAGCATTCTTGGTGGAGCCATAGTCCTTGAGCGTCTGCAGCACCGCAGTCTTTTCACGGATCTCGCTCACGCGCGCAAACAGGCTGGGCTCGCCGGGGGCCTCGAAGTACACAAACTGGTTGATCATCAGCTGCGGCACGATGGGCCCGCCGATGCGGTAGTAGGTGTGGGCGCCGCTCTGCCAGCTTTCTACGTTCTTGCCGCTCTTGGCCCAGAAGTCGGGGGGCAGGGCCAGCACGCCGGCGTASAGCAGGTCGCCGTCTTCCAGCGTCTTGTCGTTCTGGTAGTCSTCGGCAKYCAGGCCCAGGGCGCGCGCCTTGACGCGCATGTTGATGTCYTTGGAYACCAGCACCACCTCGCGCGGGGCGTGCAGCTTGCGCAGGGCTTCGACCACGCCCAGGATCTGGTTGTCGGCCTTGCCGGGGGGCAGGCTGGTGGGCAGGCTGTAATCCAGCGGTACGGTCTGGAAGAACAGGTGGCCGCCCGCGGCGCGCTGGCCGGTGGAGTCGAGCTTGAGGCCCTTGGCCATGTCGGCGCCCTGGGCGGCAGCCAGCGCATCCAGGGTGCGGCTGGYYTGGCGGCCGTTRCGSGCSACTTCSGTSRTGCCCTTCTTGTGGCCGTCCARTTCYTCCAGCACGATCATCGGCAGGAAGATGTCGTGCTCYTCRAAGCGGAACAGGCWSRTCGGGTCRTGCAGSAGCACRTTGGTGTCCAGCACGAAGAGCTTGGTCGGGCCGTGCGATGCGGACTTGCGGCTGCGTGTGGTGGTTGCGGTGGCTGGCGCGGGGCTGGCGGTGACGGCAGGAGGAGTGGCGGTACCGCGCGCCTTGCGCGTGCCAGTGCTGCGAGCCACGGGAGCGGCAGAGGGGGCGGCTGTCCGGGTTCGGGTCTCGATCTGTAGCAGTGGAGCGGTGTCAGGCGCTGCCAGCGACGAGGCCACACTGTCTGCCTTGCGTCCCGCGCGGGCTGGGGCTGCAGCGGCGCGCTGAGGCATGGCAACGGCTTCGTTGGCCGAGGTGGTGGCTACGCGGGGGCGGGCCGTGACTTCAAAGGCTTCTGGCGCGAGGAGTGCAGCGCGCCGGCTGGGGGCGGGGGGCAGGGGCATGGTGGCAGGGCCTCGGTCGGTAAAGGGATAACGGATGGGGTCAGAAAGCAAAAAGCCGCCTGGAGGCCAAGGCGGCTTTTTGGATGGGTGCTAACGGTGCAAGAACCAGGGGCATTGATCCATTATGCCCACTCCATGTGTCTTGCCAGGGCAAAACGGGTGGTGTGTCGCGTGGATGCTCCAGTGCCCTTTGGTGGATTGCAACGGTCGCAGCAGCGCTGATGCGATCAGGTTGTCCGCTCAGGCGGCCTTTTTCAGGGCCTTGAGGGATTTGACGGTCTTGAGGACTTCGTCCACATGGCCTGGTACCTTGAGGCCGCGCCACTCTTGCACCAACAGGCCATCGGGGCCGATCAGGAAGGTGCTGCGCTCGATGCCCTTGACCYTCTTGCCGTACATGATCTTGTTCTTGACCACACCGAACATGTGGCACATCTTTTCTTCGGTGTCGGCAATCAGCTCGAACGGCAGTTCCAGCTTTTCCTTGAAGTCGTCGTGCGACTTCATGTTGTCGCGCGAGACACCGAACACGGCTGCGCCAGCTTTCACGAAATCCTTGTACTTGTCGCGAAACTGCATGGCCTCCGTGGTGCAGCCCGGCGTGTTGTCCTTGGGATAGAAGTAGAGAACCAGAATTTGGCCAAGGTGGGAGGTGTTGGAGACCTTGATACCACCGGTTGCGTTGGCTTCAAATTCAGGGAGGGGTTTGTTGACAACGATCGCCATATCAC